>DASTEM010000189.1:0-2162 GCA_035709545.1 Gaiellaceae bacterium
GTGCGAGTGCGCGCGGGATGTCGCGGTGATCTCGGTCGTGCTGCGGCGCCCGGAGACGGTCACAGTCGACGTGCTCGACTCGGGCGGCGAATCCGTGCGCACACTCGTGCGAGAGCGGCGCGAGCCCAAGGGTCGCGTCTCTTACACGTGGGACGGGCGTGACAACGCGGATCGCGTTGTCGCGGAGGGCGTGTACCGGCCGCGCGTCCAGCTCGAGCGGAACGGCCGCACGATCGTGCTTCCCAACCCCATCCGGGTGGACACGACCGCTCCTCGAATACGAGTGGTTCGCATGGTTCCGCGCGTGTTCTCGCCCGACGGCGACGGGCACGAGGACAGGGTGACGGCGTCCTACTCGATCGACGAGCGGGCGCGGGCGATGATGCTCGTCGACGGGCAGAGACGCGTGCTGGGCAAGTTCCCGCAGAAGAAGGGGAAGCTCGTCTGGTTCGGTCGAGTGGACGGGCGATCCGTGCGGCCCGGCACCTACGAGATCCGCCTCCGCGCTGTCGATCGGGCCGGTAACCGCTCAGCCCGATCGAGGGCGTTCCCGGTACGGGTTCGGTACGTCGAGCTCTCGCGCGATCGAATCGAGGTCGTCGCGGGCAAGCGCTTCTCGGTGCGCGTGCGGACGGACGCACCGTCGTATCGGTGGCTCTTCGCCGGGGAGAGGGGCGCCGGGCAGCGGCAGGTTCTGATTCTTCGGGCGCCCGAGACGCCCGGGGACTACATCCTCTACGTCTCGGTCGGAGGTCGCGCGGATCGGGCGGAAGTCGTCGTCTCGGAGCCGGTCGCGGTTCCGTGACCCCACCGCTCTTCGTCCTCGGAGTGAGCCGCTCGGGAACGACGCTGCTCCGCGTGATCCTCGACCGCTCGCCGGGTATCGCGATACCCGACGAGACGTTCTTCATCCCCCAGCTGGCGCACCGACATTCTGGCTTGGTCGATCCGGAGAAGTTCCTGGACGACATTCGGCGGCTGCCGAGGCTGGCGGCGTGGGGGGTTTCGTCCGAGGACTTCGCCGCTCGTCTGCGACCCGGGATGAGCGTCGGCGAGGCGCTCGACGCGGTGTTCTCGGCGTATGCCGCGAAGCACGGCAAGCCCCGGTGGGGCGACAAGACGCCCATGTACATGCGCCACCTCGGGCTCATTGAACGGCTCTTTGCCAACGCCCAGTACGTCCACCTGATCCGCGACGGGCGCGACGCCGCGCTGGCCTTTCTCGACATGCCGGAAGGCGTGGTCACGAAGACGTGGGCGCATCCGCGGAGCCCCACTGGGTTCGCGTGCGAGTGGCGGACCGAGGTTCGCCGTGCGCGCGAGCTCGGCCGCCGCCTCGGCCCGTCGCGTTATCTCGAGGTCAGGTATGAGGAGCTCGTCGCGGACACCGCGGGCGTCGTCCGAACGGTGTGCGATTTCGCCGGCCTTCCGTTCGAGCCCGCGATGCTCGAGTACGCGGGCGCGGTGGACGTCTCGGCGAAGCCGCACCACCAGCGTCTGCTGCAGCCGCCGACCCGCGGCGTTCGCGACTGGCGAGCGCAGATGAGCCGCGACGACGCCCTCGCGTTCGAGGCGATCGCGGGCGATCTCCTCGCCGAGCTCGGCTACGACCTGCTCGATCCGGCCGCGAGTGGCCGGACGCGCGTCGTGCCGTTGAGCTGGTACCGCGTGCGGATGGGCGCCTGGAACGCTGCTTCGCATGCGATGCAGCGCTCGCCGTTGTGGCGCCGCCGGCACCCGCATCTCTTGTAATCAGCGACGCCTTCGTGACGGCGGATTGCAACATTAGGGACCTGACCCCTGTTGCAGAGCCGATTTGATGTCTGTGCGGCGGAATCCCGCCTAGCGCCCGTTTAGGATCCTCAGCTCCATGCGCTTGGCGAAAGCCCACATCGAGGGTTACCGCTCGATCCGAGACACGATGGAGTTTGTTGTCGACCCGCGCGTAACGGTGGTGCTTGGCGCGAACGACCACGGGAAGACCAATCTGATTGAAGCATTTCTGCACCTGAACGACTCGCAGTCGTTCGAAGCCGATCACCTGAATTGGGACCGAGGGGACGACAGCGTAACGCTCCCCTACGTGCGCTTTGAATTTCTGCTCGACGAGCCCGACAAAACGGACCTCGCCCGCCTGAACGCGGCACACACCGCCCTCGAGG
>DASTEM010000190.1:0-2612 GCA_035709545.1 Gaiellaceae bacterium
TCGTCGGAGCGCGTAAAGCCTCCGCTGACCCTCGGCCACGAGCTCTGTGGCACGGTCGTCGCGACGGGCAGCGCGGTGCGGGATCTCGCTGAGGGCGACTACGTCTCCGCCGAGAGCCACGTCACCTGCGGCGTCTGCTTCCACTGCCGCACCGGGAAGGCGCACATGTGCGAGCAGACGCAGATCCTCGGCGTCGATCGCGACGGCGGCTTCGCGGACTACGTCGCCGTGCCCGCCTCGGTCGTGTGGCGCAACGACCGCGCGAAGCTGCCGCCCGAGATCGCGTGCCTCCAGGAGCCATTCGGCAATGCGGTCTTCGCGACCTCCACCCAGGATCTCGCGGGCCGTGCCGTGGCGGTGCTCGGCTGCGGCCCGGTCGGGCTCTTCACGATCGCCATCGCGAAGGCGTTCGGATCCGGACGGCTGCTCGCGTCCGACCACGTGCCCTTCCGCATGGAGCTCGCGCGGCAGCTGGGCGCGGACGCGGTCGTGAACGTCGACGAGGTCGAGGACGTCCCCGCGTGGTTCGTCGAGCAGAACGAGGGGATCGGCGTCGGCGTCGTCTTCGAGATGTCGGGCGCCTTGCGCGCGATCGAGGACGCGTTCGGGATCGTGCGGCACGGCGGCAACGTCGTCCTCTTCGGGATCCCGGCGCGGCCTGCGACCATCGACATCGCGGAGTCGCTCATCTTCAAGAACCTCACCGTGAGCGCGGTCAACGGCCGCGAGATCTGGGAGACCTGGTACACGACCCGCTGGCTGCTCGAGCACGGTGTCGTCGATCTGCGCCCGCTGATCACGGCCGAGCTGCCACTCGAGCGCTTCGAGGAGGGCTTCGCGCTGCTCGAGGCCGGGGAGGCTTGCAAGATCGTCCTTCGACCGAACGGAGCGGCTGCATGAGCGTGGTCCTGAACGACCAGGTAGGAGAGGAGCTCGACGCTCTTCGCGAGGCGCGTACGTACAAGCGGTTCGTGACCCTCGAGTCGCCGCAAGGACCCGTCGTACGTATGGCAGGACGAGGAGAGGTGATCGTCCTCTCCTCGAACAACTATCTCGGCCTCGCTGGCCACCCGGAGGTGGTTCGCGCTGGCATCGAAGGGCTCGAGCGCTACGGAGCCGGAACGGCGTCGGTGCGCTTCATCTGCGGGACGTTCGAGCCGCACCACCAGCTCGAGCGCGCACTCGCCGACCTGTCGGGTACGGAGGCGGCGTTGTCCTACGTCTCCTGCTGGAACGCAAATGAGGCTCTCGTCCCGAGCCTGACCGACGACACGACGGTGATCCTCACCGACGCCCTGAACCATGCGAGCCTCATCGACGCGATCCGGCTCTCACGCCCTGCGACGAAGGTCATCTACCCGCACTCGGACATGGGCGCGCTCCGTGACGGGCTCGCAGCCGCGTCGCGCCAGGCGCGCAAGCTGATCGTCACCGACGGCGTGTTCTCGATGGAGGGAGACCTCGCCCGGCTTCCAGAGATTGTCGAGCTCGCGCGCGAGTTCGAGGCCGTCGTAATCGTGGACGACTCGCACGGCGTCGGCGTTCTCGGTGCGACCGGACGCGGGACCGTCGAGCACTTCGGCCTGCTCGGCGAGGTGGACGTGGTCACGGGGACGCTCGGCAAGGCGCTCGGCGGCGCCGCGGGCGGCTACGTCGCGGCGTCTGAAGAGGTCTGCGACCTCCTCGCGCAGCGCTCGCGGCCACAGCTCTTCTCGAACGCCCTACCTCCGACGGTCGCCTGCAGCGCGCTCAAGGCCGTCCAACTCATGCTCGAGCAGCCCGAGCTCCTCGTAAAGCTCCGCGAGAACACGCGCGTGTTCCGGGAGATGCTCGTCGAGGCGGGCTACTCACCGCTCGAGGGCGAGGCGGCGATCATCCCGATCATCGTGGGGGAGACAGCCGAGGCGATCGCCCTCTCGGCGCGCCTCCTCGACGAGGGCGTCTTCGTCACAGGATTCGGGTTCCCGGTCGTGCCGGAGGGCACGGCGCGCGTGCGAGTCCAGATGTCGGCTGCGCTCGAGCGCGAGCATCTCGAGCGCGCGATCGAGGCGTTCAGACGAGTTCGCCCCGACTGATTAGCGCTCATACGGGGGACGAGGAGTCCACCGAGAGACCGCGAAGATGCGGCGCATGGACAAGCTCCCGTTGAACATCGTCGGGCTCGGCCTCATCATCGCCGGGCTCCTGTTCGCCTACTTCCTCAGCTTCGTCGGGATCATCATGGGGCTGATCATGATCATCGGTGGGATCATGGCGCTGTGGATGACGTACCGGCGCAAGAAGTACGCGACTCGGTAGCCGCCGTCACGGCCCGACGCTGCTCGCGCGCTAGCGCTTCGTGAAGACGAAGTCGTTCGCCTTCGCCATCGCGTGGCAAGACTGGCAAAGCGCTCCCTGCGCGAGCACGGTGTAGCGCGCGCCCGAGAGCGAGTACTCGATGTACCTCCACTTACCGTTCGTCTTTCGCATGACTGCGACTTGCGAGGGCAGCGCGGGCTTGTCGCCTGCCTGTGCGATCGACTTGACGATGACCGTGCCGTTCGGGTACTTCGAGCCGACCTTCTTCTTGCTCGCGTAGACGTTCTTGAGCCCGTTGTGAGCCCCGCGTCCCA
>DASTEM010000191.1:0-12990 GCA_035709545.1 Gaiellaceae bacterium
TGCATCACGCACCAGCCGTCGCATCGGGCCGACCTCTTGGTGTCGTCGTGCGCGTAGTGCGACATAGAGGACGGCTGCGCGCCGCACTCGCCCTCGCGGCGTCGGTCCTGTCGGCGGGGCTGGTCGTCATCAGTGCTCCGGCGGCGGACAACGCGACCTCCGGAGCAGTCGTGTCAGTCGCTCTCACCGAGTGGAAGCTCATGCCGGGGCAGGTGACCGTGCGTCCCGGGCGGGTCTCCTTCGTCGTCCGGAACGGCGGCACGATGGACCACGAGTTCCTCGTTCTCCGGAGCGACGTTCATCATCACAGCCTCAAGGTCAAGGGAGGCAAGGCGGTCGAGAAGGAGCGCCTGGGGAGGATCCCGCGCATTCCGAGCGGCGCCTCGAAGCGGATCACGCTGAGGGTGTCTCCCGGGAAGTACGTCATGCTCTGCAATCTCCTGGGGCACTACCAAGCAGGTCAGTTCGCTGCGCTTCGTGTTCGTTGAACGTCAGAGCAACGGGCTCCGGTCCCGCGACGTCGCTTCCGACGTCGCGGTGAGCTCGTCGTGAGGGCTCGGAGTACCTGCAGTCCGTTTTCGGTCGACGAACGAGATGTCGAGGACCTGTCGACCGTCGCGCTCGAGCGTGCTGATGGCTTTCGTGGCCGCCGTCGCGACGTCGACAGCCTCGACCGTCATGTCGAGAATCTCGTTCGGCGCAACGACCACGCGCAGGCGGTGCGCTTCACCGGCGGGCCGGATGCGCGCCAAGACGGGCTGAAGCGCGACGAGGAGGACGTCGAGGACGAGAAGGGCACCGAAGACCCGCCCAAACATCTCCGAGTCGATATCTGCCAAGAGGACGACCGTGAGCATCGTCGCGAGCAAGATCACAAGACACGAGGAGGCGGCGTAGAGCCAGCGCACTGAGTGTGGGTCACGGTGGCTTCGCCGCAGGGCGAGCGTCGCGATTTGAACCGATGCGACCATCCAGGCGTTGACGGTGCCGAGCGCCTTGCCGAACGCGTCTCCCGGTTCATCGGCCCATATCCCGGCGACCGCGAGGGACGCGCCGGCGGCCGTCAGGGTGAGGACGACGGCAGCAAGTGCCGGCAGGCGGCGTCGGTCACGAAGGATCGCGGCCGGTAGCGCGAGCAGGCTGTACCCGGCCAAGATCGCCGTCGTACCGAGAATGCGGCCCTCGGTATCGCTGAAGTCGCCGAACAGGAGGATTGCGATCGCGAGGGTGGCGGCGCCGGTAAGAAGAGCCGCCACGGCGATCAGCACCAGGCGCCTGACACTCGTCGAGCTCGCCCGCGCGTCCATGCCAGGAGTGTCCAGCTAGCGGGCTCGTCAGCAATCGGGAGTGCCCCTGATTACCTCTCCGCGTTTTACCGCGTTCGAACGCGGCCGCTCTCGAAGGGGTCAGTCTGACAACTCAGTAGTTCTCCGCATGCACTTCGCTGTCTTCTCGCAGCACGACGGAGGACTATCCCGATGCCCGCTCGCGCTGCCTGTCGGACACTCCGCCCATTCATACACATCCCCACCGGGAGGTAGAGCGATGAGAGGCAGCAGAACATATTGGGAGATCGGCGGATTCCTCGCCGGCGCGGTGCTGATCGTGTTCGGCGCCGTTGCGATCTTTCTGGGTGTGAACGGGTTTACGACCGTTCGCGACAGCATCAAGCAAGAGCAGATCACCTTCGGCACGGTCGACGATCCGGCGGTCGCCAAGTATGCGGAGCAGTGGGCCGGGCAGCAGGTTCAGACGGGTGACCAGGCTCGCGCGTTCGCGCAGATCATGCGCTTCCACACGATCAACGGCGAGTGGAATCCCGAGCACCTGACGTACTCGCAGATGGGTCGGTTCCTCGCAGCGGATGATCCCGGCAACCCGAAGGGCACGAGCGACGAAGCGCTCGCGCTGAAGGACGAAAAGGGCAGTGCGGTGTCGAACTCGTTCCGTCAGACGTGGATCACCGAGACCGCCCTCTCGACCGCGCTCAACACGAGCTACATGGCCGAGCGCCTGGCGATCTTCGGCCTCGTCGTAGGAGTCGCGTTGCTCCTGACTGGAGTCGGACTCGTGATCCTCGCGTTCGCGGTGTTCGGCCGCGTGGCGGAGAGGGAGGCCGAGAAGAGGCGGGTCACCACGGTGCCGGTCGCAGGCTGATCCGGACACGGACAAGGGAGGCTCCGGATCGAACAGAAGCTCCGACCTCCCGGAGCACCAAGGAGAGGCGGCGAGAGCCGCCTCTCCAGTTGCAAGCGTGTCGCGCTACCGCGAAGCGGTCCGCTCTTGACGCTACGGGAAAACCCGCACACACGTCCGTGTCTCGCCCGGATGCCGTGGCTCAGGCGCGCTTCTACTTTTCGACAACGACCGACGAGGAGGAACGACGTGACGAGCTATCCGGTAACCCGAGCGCCCTACCCCCAGCGAGCGCCCGACAGGAAAGAGTCCGGCGTCGGGCTCAAGATCCTCGCTCTGTTCCTCGGGATGGCCGTTGGCATCCTCGCGATCGTCGCGGTCGTCCTCGTCAAGACCGCCGACGACGCTCGCGACGAGGCCGCTGCTGTCACGACCGATCGTTCTCATCTCGGCACGGGAGCCGTCAGCCTCCCGCTTCAGAGCTTCGCCGGGAAGACGGGCGAGGACGCGCAGGCGCTCGCAGAAGCGCACGTCGCGACCAAGGCGACGCTACCGCCGGTTCCGGCGGGCGAGCTCGTGCAGGTGCAGATGACGCTGAAGGACATGGTCGTCGAGGTCGCGCCAGGCGTGAAGTACAACACTTGGGCGTTCGACGGCCACGGCGCTCCTGGCCCGATCGTGCACGTGCGCGAGGGGCAGACCGTCGAGATGACTCTCACGAACGGCGGCGCGATCCCGCACTCGATCGACTTCCACGCGGCACGGATCGCTCCGAACGTTGCCTTCCGTGACGTCGCGCCTGGGGACTCGTTCACGTTCCGCTTCAAGGCGAACGATCCCGGCGTCTACATGTACCACTGCGGGACGAAGCCCGTCCTCGCGCACATCGCGAACGGGATGTACGGCGCGATCATCGTGGATCCTGCGACGCCGCTCCCGAAGGCAGACCACGAGTACGTCCTCGTCGCGAGCGAGTGGTACCTGAACGCGGACGGCGTCTCTGAGCCCGCGTCGCTCAGCATGGAGAAGGCGCGGGCGATGGAACCGGATTGGACGACGTTCAACGGCTACGCGAACCAGTACGTGACGCATCCGTTGACTGCGAAGCCGGGCGAGACCGTGCGCTTCTACGTCGTCGCGGCCGGCCCAACGCTCGACACGGACTTCCACGTCGTCGGCACGATCTTCGACCGCGCCTGGGTCAACGGCGACATGACGCAGTTCCAGCAGGGCGTTCAGACCGTGGGCGTGCCTGCGGGTGGCGGCGCGGTCTTCGACGTGAAGATCGACGAGCCGGGTCTCTACCCGTTCGTCAGCCACGCGTTCGCCCACGTCGACCTCGGCCAGGTCGGCCTGCTCAAGGTCGGCAATCCGAAGAGCGGTTCGAGCCATTGAGCACCACGACCGACCACAGAAGGAGGGCGGTGATGAAGACGACCAGCGATACACAGGAGACGGCAGTTCGTTCCGGGGCGATGTTCAGCAGCATCGTCGTCGGCATCGACGGCTCTCCCGAGAGCCGCGAGGCAGCTCGCCAAGCGTCGCTGCTTCTCGAGGACGAGGGCGAGCTGACGCTGCTCGCGGCCTACGACATTGCTCCGGCGCTCGGCGGTACCGGCCTCGGCGTGCCCGCCTACCTCGACGCGGACGCGCAGCGCAGGATGACCGAGGATGCGCTCCAAGGCGCACTTGAGGAGATCGGGGGACCGTGCTCCCCGG
The DNA here is from genome assembly GCA_035709545.1 of Gaiellaceae bacterium. GTDB lineage: Bacteria > Actinomycetota > Thermoleophilia > Gaiellales > Gaiellaceae > GMQP-bins7. The sequence goes on from DASTEM010000191.1 coordinate 3,856, forward strand.
CGACGAAGGTCGTTAGGGGCAGCGCCTGGAAGGAGCTGATCCGCGAAGCCGAGCGCGAGCAGGACAGCCTGATCGCCGTCGGCTCGCACGGTATCGGCCGCGCTCAGGGAATCGTCGTCGGGTCGACGACGACTGAGCTGGTACATAAGGCCTCCCGCTCGGTGCTGGTCGCCCGCAAGGCCGGGCCGGAGTTCCCTCGCAGAATCGTCGTCGGTGTCGACGGCTCGCCGCAATCCCTGCTCGGGGTGGGCGTCGCGGCCGAGCTTGTCGAGCGACTCGGCGCGTCCGTGCGCGCCCTCGCCGCGACTGGAGGGAAGCCGATCGACATCGACGGGCTGGTCAAGATCAAGGGCCTCGAGTCCGTGGTGTTCGAGAGCTTCGGACGATCAGGCCGCGCCATGCCCATCCGCATTCCGATGCTCGAGTGGAGCGAGCGATCGCCGGTCGAAGCGCTCCTTGCCGCATCGGCAGAGGCCGACCTGCTGATCGTCGGCAGCCGTGGGCTTCACGGCTTCGACTCGCTCGGGTCGGTGTCCGAGCGGATCGCCCATCGAGCCCGCTCGTCGGTCCTGATCGTCCGCAGTGATGGCCGGCCGGACGCTCCGGCTCTCGCGCGAGGACTCTAAGGAGGACACGATGAAGAAGATCCTGATCGCGACCGATGGCTCGGCATCCTCCCGAGAGGCGGTGGCGTTCGGCCTCGAGCTGGCAGCCAGGCAAGGCGCCGAGGTCATCGTTGTCCACGTCGCGCCCGCGCTCGACGTCCTGCCGGTCGCCGGATTCGGGATGCCTGCTGCGCAGCCGCACCCGGTTAGCGCCTACGACAGGGCGTCGCTGGATGTGGCATCGACGCTCGCAGCCGCAGCGGGAGTCAAGATCCAGACCGAGCTGCTCACCGGGAACCCGGTCGACGAGATTGTCGCCTTTGCGGACTCGATCGACGCCGATCTGATCGTCGTGGGCTCGCGGGGCCACGGAGCCGTTGCCAGCGCAATTCTCGGCAGCGTCTCGCAGGGAGTGCTGCACGAAGCCCGGAGACCTGTCCTCGTCTTCCGGCGTGCTGGTGCGCGCGCGGGCGAAGGCGGTCAGCGCGTCAGGCCTCGAGCAGTCCCGCTGCGAGCGCGTAGCTCACAAGCTGCGCACGACTGCTGAGCCCGAGCTTTTGCATGATGTGCGCCCGGTGGGTCTCGGCCGTTCGAACCGAGATGTAGAGCATCTTCGCGATCTCCTGGTTCGTGTGGCCGAGAGCGAGAAGGCGCAGCACTTCCCGCTCACGGTCTGACAGAGGATCCTCCTCGGCCCGCCGACGCTCCTCCGACTCTGCTTGGACGAGCCTTGCTCCGAGCGTCGGGTGGACGTAACGCTCCCCTCCCGCGACGGCGCGGACAGCGTCTACAAGCTCCGTGTCCGCGGCTTCCTTCAGCACGTAGCCGCTGGCGCCGGCCTCGAACGCCTCGCGCACGTAGTGAGGATCGTCCTGCATCGAGAGCATCAGCACCTTCGCTTCCGGAGCGGCCTGCAGGAGCACGGGCATTCCTTCGATCCCGCTCTTGCCCGGCATCGTCACATCGAGGAGCACGACGTCCGGCTTGTGCTCGATGGCCTCGAACACCGCCCGCTCCGCGTCTGCCGCCTCGGCGACCGTTTCGATGTCGGGTTCAGCGTCGAGCACGCGCCGGATTCCGCTGCGAACGACCGCGTGGTCGTCGACTATCAGCACCCGAATCGTCATGGCAGCGGCACCTCCGCGACCACTGTGGTGCCGCCGTCGACAGTCGACTCGATCTGCAACGTCCCCCCGACGAGTGCCATGCGCTCCCGCATTCCGGCGAGCCCGAGCGCGTCGGCGCGCCTTCCGCCGAACTCGAAACCCAAGCCGTCGTCCTCTACCACTGTCACCACCGCCTTACCTTTCCGTCCGAGGAGAATGCTGACCCGCTTGGCGCCAGCATGTTTGAAGATATTCGTCAGCGCCTCCTGCACGACGCGATAGATGGCCGTCTCGACCTCAGTCGGCAGCCGCCGCTCGCCGAGTTGCGCCTCGAGGTCGACCTGCAGCCCGCTCTGCTCCCGGAACGTCTCGGCGAGCCGTTGGACGGCCGGAACCAGGCCGTAGTCGTCGAGCGCGGCAGGGCGCAGCTCGACGGCGAGCCGGCGCACATCCCGGAGCGTCGAGACGACGAGCTCGCGGACGGCGTCCACTGCGGCACGGGTCTCGTCGGATTCGGCGGACTGCTCGAGCGGCTTCAGCCCGAGCAAAATCGAAGTCAGTGCCTGCCCTGTCTCGTCGTGGAGCTCGCGGGCAAGTCGTCTCCGTTCCAGCTCCTGGGCGTCCAAGACACGTCGTACGGCGTCCCGACTTACTCGCTCGGACAGGTCGACGGCAACGGCAGCACGCGTTGCGAGCGTCTCGGCCAGGCGAAGGTCGTCGTCGGTGAAGGTCGGGTCGGGGCCTGCCTTGTCGTGTGCGATGAGCACCCCGATCCGGCGGCCACGAGCGACCAGGGGCACGAGCAGGGCCGAGTGGGCGCCGAGTCGTCGCGCCACGTGCTGGTCGATCTCTGGATCCTCGAGCACCGAGTCGACCCGTTCGCTGCGACCGCGCTCGAGCACACGACCGGCCTTCGAGCCGCCAAACGCGAGCTGTGTGCCGACGACGCCATGACTCGGCTCGCCGTCGGCCGCCGCGATGCGGAGGACGTCTCCGTCGGGAAGCGCGATGAGGACGAGTCGAGCGTCGACGAGCTCACGCAGGTGACCCGCGATGAGAGCGAGGAGGGGCTCGAGCTCGAGCTCGGAGGCGAGCGCCGCGCCGACCTCGTTGAGCGACTCGAGCTGCCGAAGCCAGCGTGTCGAGCTCTCGTAGAGGCGGGCGTTCTCGATCGCCACCGCTGCCTGTGCTGCGAGGAGCTGCGTCATATCCTCGTCTTCCTCGGTGAAGTCCTCGCCGCCTTGCTTCTCGGTCAGGTACAGATTTCCGAACGGGACGCCGCGCAGCACGATCGGCACTCCGAGGAACGCCTTCATGGGTGGGTGGTGAGGTGGGAAGCCGACGGAGCGCGGATCGTCAGCGAGGTCGTGCAGGCGTAGCGGCTCGACCTCGCGGATGAGGACGCCGAGGATCCCTCGCCCGAGCGGCTCGTCCCCGATCGCCGCGCGGGTCTTGGCGTCGATCCCGGTCGTGAGGAAACGCTCGAGTGCCTGCCCCTGGTTGTCGATTACTCCGAGCGCCCCGTAGCGGGCGCCGGTCAGCTCTGCCGCGGTTTCGACGATCCGCTGCAAGAGCGCGTCGAGCGAGAGCTCCGAGCTGAGCGCGATGCCTGCGTCGACGAGGACGCGGAAGCGATCGAGTTCGGTTGGGTGGCTCATCGACCGCGGACTCTACGCTGGCGTCAGCGTCGTCGGGTACGTCATGCTCTGCGAAAGAGCAGCGCCGTCACCCGAGGTGATCAGCGGGCGACGGCCGCGCCTTCAAGCGCCGCCTCGGCCGTGTAGTGCACGGCCTCACCCACGGTCGGGAACGCGTAGAACGTGTCGGCGATGTCGTCGACGGTCACGCCCAGTCGCAGCGCGAGTGCGTAGCCCTGGACGAGCTCGGCACCGCCCTTGACGAGGGCATGCACGCCGAGCAGCCGTCGGGAGCCGCGCTCGTACACGATCTTGACGAGGCCGCGCGGAGTCGCGTCGCGAGGAAGCGTGTAGTACGAGCGGAGGATTTCGCGGGCGGGATACGAGCTCGTCTCGGTCTCGAAGCCCTGCATGCGGGCCTCCTCATCCGTGAGGCCGACCGACGCGAGCTCCGGGTCGGTGAAGATGGCGTTCGGCAAGATCGCGTAGTCGATCCGCCGCGCTCCGTCGCCGAACATGTCCTCGACGGCGACCTGCGCCTGCTCGGCGCCGATCGGCGTGAACTGCGGCGCGGCCACGACGTCGCCGACGGCCCAGATGCCCTCGACGTTCGTGCGCATGCGGTCGTCGACGACGATCCCCGCGGGCGCCGAATCGACTCCAGCGCGGTCCAGTGCGAGGTCCTCGACATTGGGTCTGCGCCCCGCCGCAACGAGCACGAGGTCGGCGCGCACCGTGCGGTCGGGCGAGCCGTCGCGCGGTGACAACGTCGCGAGCGCAGCGGCGCCGTCGCGGTCGAAGCTCGTGACGAACGTGCTCGTGACCACGTCGACGCCCTCGTCGCGCAACGCGGCCGTGAGCTCGGCGGCCGCATCGGCGTCTGAGCGAGCTGCAATCCGCTCGGCGCCCTCTACGAGGGTGACTCGCGATCCGAAGCGCGCGAATGCCTGCGCGAACTCGAGTCCGACGGCGCCGCCGCCCATGACGAGGAGCGACTCCGGCACCTCCGTGACCTCGAGTAGGCCGATGTTGTCGACCCACGGTGCGTTCTCGAGCCCCGGGATCGGAGGTACGAACGTTCGGGAGCCCGTAGCGACCACGATCCGCTCGGAGCTGAGCTCGTAGTTGCCGACGACGACGGTGTGCGCGTCGACGAACACTGCCTCGCCGTCGATTGCTGTGAAGAGGTCGGCATAGCGCTGCCGCCAATCCTCCTGACTGCCGATCAGCCAGTCCTTGCGCTCCTTGAGCGCTGCGAGCGAGAAGTCGATGCCATTCGTCCGGATGCCGAGATCGGCGCCGGCCGCGCGTAGGTCCTTCAGCATCCCCGCGGCGGCGACGAGCTGCTTCGTGGGCTTGCAGGCGACGTTGGCGCACGAGCCACCCCAGCGCTCGCGCTCGATCACGGCAACGGAGGCCTCGTGGTCGGTCACGGCGCGCGTCGCTGCTTCTCGTGCGGCGCCTCCCCCTCCGATGACGATGAGGTCGAACGACTCCATACTCCCTCACAGTCGTGTGGGAGGGCCGGGTGTTACGCGGGCGCCGGGATTCTGGGATGAAGTGGGCTAGCCGCTACGCGTCGTTCAACCGGAGCCGTTCGCGGAGCCATTCCGCCTGGCGGCGCCGCTCGTCCTTGTAGCCCTCGGGGACGGTCAAGTCCGCCGCGTGGGCGGTGCAGTACATGGAGAGCGCCGTTGCGCTCGGATCCGGGCCTTCAGAGATCCCGGCGACATCGTCGGCCATGGCGCGAATCAGTGGATCCGGGTACTCGTCGGCGATTTGCCGGGCTCGAACGGCACACGAGCGAGCAAGCTCGCGGGAGGTGTCCGGGTTCCATCCGTCGATTCGCTCGAGCATCCGTGCACGGCGCGCGACGATCACGCCCTCATGTTCCTCGGAGATGTCCTCGACCTCCACGCGCCAGAGCTCCTCGTTGATCCAACGAGGAAGCGCCTCCGCGCGGCAGACGTGGATGCCGTTGACGCAGAGACCGATGTCTCCTTCGGCTTCGACCCACTCGCTCATGGGCCACTGAAAGCCCGTGAACGGGGACCGGCCGCCAGCCTGCGTGAACTTGTATGCGATCTCGCTCACGACGCTGGCTCCGTGCTCACTCGCGCGCGGTCTTCCAGTCGCGGAAGGCTTCGAGGAGCTGCTCGCGGAGCGGCGAGGGTGGATCGGCGGTCTCGGGCCGGCCTGTGATCGCGATGGTTGTCCGCATGTGATCGAGGTAGTCGCGGCACCAGCTACACCAGACGAGGTGGCGCTCGAAGTCGAGCCGCTCGCGCGCGGAGAGCGCACCCTCCAGGTAGTCCGTCACGAGCTCGACGAGCTCGCGGCAGGTCAGATCGGTGGCATCGGGCACGGCCACGTCAGTCCTCGTCCAGATACTGCTCGAGCGCCGCTCGCAGTTTCGCGCGCCCGCGATGCAGGAGCACACGCTGGTTGCCTTCGCTCAACCCCAGGGTCTCGCAGACCTCGTCGGCGTCCCACCCCGCCACGTCGCGAAGCGTGACTACGACGCGCTGGCTGTCCGGTAAGGCCTCGAGCGCCTGACCTATCCTTCCCCGTACCTCGCGAGCGAGAAGACGGTGCTCGGGATAGGTCTCGAGCGGGCGCGGAGGCGACGCCCAGTGGCCCGCCCATTGGTTGTCGGGTCCTCGGAAGCGGTCTTCGGGGACGGCCGACTCGTCGTCCGTCGGCGCGAGTGACGAGAAAGGGACCGTTCGTGCCTCGCGGGCACCGCGTGACTTCGCCTTGTTCACGAGAATGCGGAAGAGCCAGGTCTTGAGCGAAGAGCGTCCTTCGAAGCGGTCGATACCTTCAAACACTGCGAGCCAGGTCTCCTGGACAACCTCTTCCGCAACCGAGCGCGTTCGCACGAAGTCCTGCGCAAGGCGGAGCAGCGGGTTGGAGTAGGCGGTGACAAGCTCGGCGAAGACATGCTCGTCCCCATCGCGTAGGGCGGCGACGACGGTGGCGTCGTCGGAGACACTCGTTTGTGGAGCGACGCGGTACACGTGTCTAGATTCCCACGTTCTTCGGCGTAGGCCAAGTTGGACAGGTCGAAGACCGAAAGGAGCAGCTGCGAGCATCCAGTATCGGTCGGCTGCGAGCCCGATTCGTTACGGACCCGTAACCTCGTCCGGTCCGATTGACGGTTCATGCCAGCCGGGTCGTCGTCGATTCGTGCGCGGATAGTTGTCAGCGCGCCGGCTCGGGCTCGAGCGCGTGCCCGAGGCTCCCGCTCTTCAGGACCGTCAGGGCGGCCAGCGGGAAGAGGAGGACAGAGAGGATGCCGGCGCCGACGAGCGCAGCTCCGGTCGCGGCGCTGATCGTCCCGAGCTCCATCCCGATCTGTGCGGCGGCGACGATGAAGGGCAGCGACGTCGACTGCAGGAGGGCGGCTACTGCGGTGCGCCGACCCCCGATCGAACCGCGGTAGAGCAGCGCGGGTAGGCCGCGCACCGCGAGCAGGACGGCGAGGCACACCGGCACCAGAACGAGCGTGGAGGCGCTCTCGGTGAGCGCGTCGAGGTCGAAGCCGACACCGCTTGCGACGAAGAAGATGGGGATGAAGATCCCATAGCCCGCGGCCTCGAGCTTCAGCCGGAACTGGGGATGGGTCATCGCGCGGTCGGTGTCGATGAGCGTGAGTACGGCGCCCGCGATGAACGCGCCCAGGATGACCTCGAGGCCGAGGTGCTCGGCGACGGCCGCGAGCCCGACGAGGAGGACGAACGCCCCGCGAACGCGGATCTGAGCCGTGGTGTCCTGCAGCCGCCGGAAGAGCGACGAGATGCTCATCGACCGCTCCGCGCCCGCGAGGAACAGGGCCACCGCGACCGCGAACAGCGCAAGCCCCCCGAGCAGGACGAGCTGCGTCCCGATGCCTGTCGCCTCCCGCGAGAAGAAGAGCGAGAGGAGGATGATCGCGGCGAAATCGGCGATCGTGGCTGCCGCGACGACGAGCTGCCCGAAGCTGGACGAGATCTCGTTCGAGTCCTTGAGCACCGGCACGACGATTCCGAGCGACGTCGCGGTCAGGACGATCGCGACGAAGAGCGGCGTCTCGACGAGGCCGGCGCCCTTGAGCACGAAGGCGAGCCCGATCGCGATCCCGAACGACAAGAGAAAGCCGACGCCCGTCAGGCGAACGGCGCGGCCCTTCAGCTCGCGGAAATCGATCTCGAGCCCGGCGAGGAACAAGAGAAAAGCCAGTCCGATAGTCGCGAGGACGCGAATCGAGTCGTCGATCGAGACCCAGCCGAGGACGGACGGCCCGATGACGATTCCCGCGACGATCTCCAGCACGACCGCGGGGAGCCGGAGCGAGGGGGCGAGACCGAGCACGAACGGCGCCGCGAAGGCGGTCGCGACGACGATCAGCAGCGACGTGAACTCGACCTCGCCCATCGCGCTTTCTCAGTCGATCAGCTTGTAGGCGAGGCCAGTGGCGCCGACGTACACGGCGTGGTGGAACACGTCGATCGCGATCTCCTTCTTCTCCCAGAAGACGATCGGCGGTGTCACCTCGAGCGCGGGAAGGCTCACCAGCTCGCTGCCCCAGACGGCCGCGCCGTGCGCGGCGGTGGCAGCTTTCGGCGACATCCCCGTTGCCCCGAGCAGTCCGCGGACGGCGCCGAGCATCGTCCCGTATCCCCAGTGAGAGAGGTCGTTGAACCGCGCCGCGGCGATGTCGTCCTTGAACTCCGTGATGCCGAGCACCTTGGCGGTGGCGCGGGCAGGGGCGGAGCTCGCCGCCCGCTTACGGATTTTCGCCTCGGTGGAGCTCGAGAGGGTCAAGGCCGCTGTCCCGATGAATCCGGCGACAAGTCCCTTGCCGATGCTCGACGCGACTGTGCTTACGACCTTCATGACGCTACCTCCTGGAGTTCGGCCTTCTGAATGCGCCTGCTGAGCGCGGCCTCGAGGCCCACGTCGAGTCGCTCGAGCAGGTGGTCGCCCACCCGCAGGGCGTTCGCCATCACGGTGAGTGCCGGATTGACGGCGCTCGACGCCGGGAAGAAGCTCGCGTCGACGACATAGAGGTTGTCGAGTTCGTGCGCCTTGCAGTTGACGTCGAGCACCGAGTCCGACGGATCGGTGCCGAAACGTGCTGTTCCGCAGTTGTGGGCGATGCCCGCGATCGGGATCTGCTGGTCGAGAACCGACCAGCGGGGAATCGTCATCTCGTGGCAGCCCATGGTGCCGAGCAGGCTCTTGAGCTTGCCGAGCAGGCGCTTGTGAGGCTCGGTGTTGACGTACGTCTTGGAGAGGTGGATGTTCCCCTGGCGGTCGACCGTGACCCGGTTGTCCGGGCGCGGAAGATCCTCGGTGGTGAGCCAGAAGTCGATCGCGTGCCTCGCCATGTAGTCGAGAGCCAGGCCTGGCGCAAACCAGGGCGCGCCGGCCTTCAGGATGTTCTTGTCCGACTTCGCGAGCATCTGGATGTGCCCGAGCGGAAGATCGGAGTCCTCGGCGCCCCAGTAGAAGTCGTTGAGCCCCATGGTCTTCTCGAAGGTGGTCGTGTTCTCGGTCTGGGAGATCGCGATCACCGCGGAGTTGATGTGCGCCATGTAGTTGCGGCCCACCTGGTCCGAGGAGTTCGCGAGCCCGTTCGGGTGCTGGTCGGAGGCCGAGCGAAGGAGGAGCGCCGCCGAGTTCGCAGCTCCGCACGAGACGACGACGATGTCTGCGCTGTAGCTCTCCTCGCGGCCGTCGCCACGATCCACGACAACGCCGGTGATCGTGCGGCCGGACGAGTCGGTCTCCAGCCGGATCACC
>DASTEM010000192.1:0-2072 GCA_035709545.1 Gaiellaceae bacterium
GGCTCGGTGCGATACAGGTTCGAGACATGCCAGAGCCGCTCGAGCTGCTCCTGCGCAGCCTTGAGTGGAGCCGGATGGCAGTGGCCGAGCGACACAACGGCTATCCCGCCGCCGAAGTCGAGGTACTCGTGACCTTCCGAATCACAGACCTGTGCGCCCTCGCCGCGAACGATCGTCAGATCCGCCCGCGCGTACGTCGGCAACAGCCGATCGAGGCCCTGCAACAGAGTTTTCGTTGGAGCGCTCATGCCGCGACGGTCGTCTCCCCGATCTCGGCGGCGATTCCGAGGCGAGCGGCGCGCACCGCGGCCAGGAGCTTCGGAACGATCCCGCCTTCGAACGCGCCCTGATCGAGGAGCTCATCCGCGCGGTCGGCGTGCAGACGCTCGACCACCGAGCCCGCGACGAAGACCCCCGGGACGTCCGAGACGAACACGATTCTGTCCGCCTCGAGCCCGGCCGCGAGCGCCGCGGCCGCCTCGTCGGCGTTGACGTTCAACGGGCCGATCGCGATCGGAGTCACGACGGGGACGCGGCCGGCGGCGAGCGCGTCCTCCACGGCCGGAGGGCGGCACTCGAGCGGCTCTCCTACCAGTCCGAGCTCGGGAAGGTGGCGTGCGCGAAGACCGATCTCGTCGCCGATCAAATGAACTGCCGCGGGGCCGAGTGCGGCGGACAGCTCGGCCCCGACGGCGACCAGCAACGATCGCACGACGGCGAGTGTCGCTGGATCTGTGAAACGACGGCCTCGGTGAAACCTGACCGAGATACCTCGTGCATGCAGCTCGGCAGTGATCTGTGGGCCTGCGCCGTGAACGACCACAACCTCGTCCCCTGCGCCGTAGAGCTCCAAGGCGAGCCGTACGCCGGCGGTCGCGACGCGTCCGCCGAGCTTGAGGACGACGCGGGTCACGTCGTGTACTCGGCGTTCAGCCGAACGTAGTCGTACGTGAGATCCGATGCCAGGTACGTCGCCTCACCCGAGCCCAACGCGAGGTCGAGCCCAATTGAGACGCCGACGCCGTCGAGGCTCGGTAGCGACCCTGTGGGCGCACCGTGTTCGAAGACGACGGTGTTGTCGAACGTCACTGACAGCCGATCGACGTCGACGCGTGCGAAGCCGCCGTTCCACGGCGCAGAGCCGGCGGCGGCGAGCACGCGGCCCCAGTTGGGGTCATGCCCGAACGCGGCGGTCTTGACGAGCGGAGACGTTGCGATCCGGCGCGCGACGGCGACCGCCTCGTCTTCCGTCGCAGCGCCCGAAACCTGGATCTCGAGGAGGACTGTCGCGCCTTCTCCGTCCTCGACGATCTCGCGTGCGAGTGCAGCGCAGACGTCTCGGAGCGCGCTACGGAACTCGTCGTCTCGGCCGGGGTCGCGTGCGACCCCGCTCGCACCGTTGGCGAGCAGAACGACGGCGTCGTTCGTCGAGCACTCGCCGTCGACGGAGATGCGGTTGAAGCTCTCGTCCACCGCGGGCCGAAGGAACTCGATCGCCTCTCCCGGCTCGAGCGGGTAGTCGGTCGTCACGACCGCGAGCATCGTCGCGAGCCGCGGATGGATCATCCCCGCGCCTTTGGCCATCCCGCCGACGACGAAGCCGTCGCCATGCACGACCGCCTGCTTCGGCCCGCGGTCGGTCGTGAGAATTGCCGCAGCCGCAGCGTCTCCACCATTCGGGCCAAGTGAGGCGGTCGCCTCGCGCAGACCGCTGACGACCTTCTCCATCGGTAGCGGAACGCCGATCACACCGGTCGAGAGCACGATGACCTGCTCAGCCCGGAGACCGAGAAGATCCGCGGTCTCACGTGCGGTGCGCTCCGCGTCAGCGACGCCGGCCGGCCCGGTCGCCGCGTTTGCGACGCCGGCGTTCACGACGACAGCCTGCGGTTCGGCGACCGCGAGATGCCGCTGCGAAACGACGACGGGCGCAGCGAGGACGCGGTTGGTCGTCCAGACGGCCGCCCCGACAGCCGGGAGAGTCGAGCGTACGAGTGCGAGGTCGGGCGCCGCGCGCCGGATCCCGGCTTCGACACCACTGGCTTCGAACCCCTGTGCCGCAGTGACGGACA
>DASTEM010000193.1:0-4863 GCA_035709545.1 Gaiellaceae bacterium
GGTGAGCTCAGCCGCCGATCGGACTGACGAGGACGGCGGCGATCACGCCGACAAGCCCGGTCGCGGTCGTGTACTCACGCCGAACGATTTCCGGGTCGCTCAGGCTCACAGCTCGATCGTGCGGCCAGGAAGTCGCTTCCCCGCCGACTTGCCGCCGAGCCAGGCGTTCACCGTCGCGCCTACGTCGGCGAACTCGCCCTCCTCGTGGATCCGGCCTGCGGCATTCCGCCCCGCCGCATACGCAAGAAGCAACGCGTGCTCGCGCGAGTGGTCGGTCGAAGGCGTCGTCGGGTCGCAGCCGTGATCCGAGGTGAGAATCAAGAGATCGCCGGGATGCAGCGTCTCGAGGATGTCCGACAGGCGCCGGTCGAAGTCCTGCAGACAACGGTGGAAGTTCACGGGGTCGTTTCGATGCCCCCAAAGCATGTCCGTCTCGACGAGATTGACGAAGACGAGCCCTCCCTCGATCGACTCGAGGAGCTCGATCGTGCGATTGATCCCGTCTACGTTCGACTTGGTGGGATGCGACTCGTCCACGTCGCAACCGGCGAAGATGTCTGAGATCTTCCCGACGCCGTAGACGGTGTTTCCGCTGTCGCGGAGCAACGAGAGGTAGTTCGGACGCCTGGGCTCGAGTGAGAAGTCATGACGATTCGGCGTACGTTCGTACTCCCCAGGCTCGCCGGTGAACGGACGTGCGATCACGCGTCCGACCGCGTGCCGACCGGTGAGGATCTCCCGCGCGACGCGGCAGCCGTCGTAGAGCTCCTCGAGCGGGATCGTCTCCTCGTGCGCGGCGATCTGAAAGACCGAGTCGGCTGACGTGTAGACGATCCACTTGCCCGTCGCCTGATGCTCTTCGCCGAGCTCCTGGATGATCTCCGTCCCCGAGGCGGGCTCGTTCCCGAGGACTCCACGGCCGGTCTGGTTCATGAACGGGTCGATCACGTCGTCAGGAAAACCGTGTGGGTACGTCGGGAATGCGGTCGGCGTGACGATGCCCATGTGCTCCCAGTGACCCGTCGTCGTGTCCTTGCCCTTCGAGCGCTCGAGCAGGCGTCCCGAAACCGCCGGCGCACCCGGTTGGGGCGGGCAGCCCAAGAGCGGCATGACGTTCCCCAGGCCGAGCGCCTCGAGGTTCGGCAAGTCGAGGCCTCCGACGGCGCGGGCCACGTTGCCGAGCGTGTTGGAGCCTCCGTCTCCGTACTCCACCGCATCCGGCAACTCGCCAGCGCCGACGGCGTCGAGCACGATGACGCACGCCCTCGGCACGTCGCTATTCTACGGCGGCTTTGGACGACGTCCTCGGTCTACTCCTGCTCGCGGTCTATATCGTCGGCATCCTCGCCGTCTCGTCTGCCATTACCTTCGCGGTCGTGAAGATCTTCCCGACCGAGCGGAACCCGAAGAAGCCCGACAAGCCGGACACGCCGGCGTCGGGCGACGGCGTCGAAGGCGCTGGTCGGCTCTTCCGCAAGGCCAAGCGCGGCACCGCCTGAGCGCAGGGCTCAGCCGACCGCTATTTCACTACCGACCTAGGGATTTCGGGGACCGATCCGATCGCTAAGGCGTTGAAGGAAGAAGCCGCCCGCGAGCAAGAGTCCGCCGACGAGGATGAACGAGAACGCTCGCGCAATGGAGCTCAGCTCAGCGAGGTCGTAGAGGAAGATCTTCGCCAGGCTGAGGCCGAAGAGCACAAGGCCGCCGTACCGAATCGCCGCTGAGCCCCGGAGCAGGCCGAGGACGAGGAGCGCTAGGCCGACGAGCGCCCACAAACCGCTGACTGCGGTATGGCCGCGTTCAAAATCGGTCTCGACCGACGCCGTGGAAACGATCTCCGCGATCTCGAGAATCCCCAGCGAGATCCCATACAGCGCGATGCCGCCGGCGACCGCCTCGAGGATGACGCGATGCCGATCCACGAGAGCCGAGGCGCCCACTGCGACGAGGGCGAGGATGCAACCGGCGAGCACCCAAACCCCCGCTGCCGGGTTCGCAGACGCGCTGAAGAAGTGGGAAGGAGGCGTGAAGCTCGCGATTGCCGCAATGGTGGTCGCGCCAGCGACGCTGCCGCCCGCGAGCCACAGCCGCTGCTCGCCGAGCGGTCGTGCGAGCAGGGCGATCGCGCCGCCTGTGAGCGCCACGGCCAGCGCCGTCTCCTGCCAGCCTCCGAGCAGGACGCGCTCCGTCGCGAGCAACGCCGGAATCCCAACAAGCCAGAGAACCGTGACGAGATCGCGCCAGCGTGCCTCGCCCCAACGGAGAGCCGCGAGCCCGAAGCTCCCGAGCGCACAGGCTGCTGTCGCGATCGCGAGACGATGCGTGAGCTCGGACTCCTCGAGCCACGGCTGCACCTCGTCGAACAGGACGACAACAGCCGTCACGACTGACAGGGAGCCGCCCGCGAGCCAGAGGCGAATCTCGCGAAGAGGCCCTGCGGTGGCGCCAACTACGAATGCTGTCGCGGCGACAGTTGCGGCGAGCCAGACGCCGTCGCCGATCAGGACGCGCTCCGTCGCGAGCAACGCCAGAATCCCAACGAGCCAGAGCACCGTTACGAGATCGCGCCAGCGAGCCTCGCCCCAACGGAGAGCCGCGAGCCCGAAGTTCGCGAGCACACATGCTGCCGTCGCAATCGCGAGACGCTGCGAGAGCTCGGACTCATCGAGCCAAGGCTGCACCTCGTACAGGAGGACGACAGCAGTGGTCACGATCGCGAGCGAGCCTCCCGCGAGCCAGAGGCGAGACTCACGAAGCGGCCCTGCAATTGCTCCGACGCCGAACGCGGTCGCGGCGACCGTTGCTGCGCTCCAGACGTTGTCCGATACGAGCAGGAGCTCCGCCCCGACCAGCGAGAGGAGTCCGAGCGCCCACAGCGTGGTCCCGAAGTCTCGCAGCGGTTTCGCGCGGAAGACCCCGGCGGCGAGCGCCACGTACGCCGCGGTCACGGCGAGGTACGCGATCCCTTCACGCGTCTCGGAGACCGCAACGAGGCGCGCACCGAACAAGGCGGCCCAGAACGCGATCGCCGCCGAGATACCGCAGACAACGTCGAAAACGCGTCGCTCCGGCTGCGTCACCCGGAGCGCATAGGTACCGCCGAGCAATCCCGCCGACGCGCCGAACACCGACCAGCCGCCGATCGATGTCACCGCGAGCGCGCCGTCTTCGAACTCGGAGACGTCGAAGGCCAAGGACTCGACGAGCACCACCCCGAGCCAGAGCAGCGATGCGACAGAGAGCTCGTCGGATCGAAGACGACCGGCGACCGCAAGGAATGTCGCGCCGACGAGTGCGGCGAGGAGGCTGGCGACAACATGGCCCCACTCGAACGAGGCCCAGACGAGCGCGAAAGTGGCGGACAACGTCGCCACAGCACCGCCTGCGAAGACGAAAGCCTCCCGAAGGCCGCGTCGGTCCGCGAGAAACTCCAACCGGATCCTGCCCACGAACGCGAGCAAGCCCGATTCGGTCCGGATTCGGTATTCGCTCGGCATGAGCACGCCGACACTGATCAGCGCAGCTGCGGACACCCCGAGCGGAAGCACCGATGAGAGGTGGTCGGCGAGCTCGTCGAAGACCCGGTCCGGTCGGCCTTCGAAGCCGAGCGCATGGACGGACGCAATCATCGAATACACGATCGCCATCGCCTCGAGCCGGACATCTTTGAGCCGCGTAGCCAGAGCGGCGAGCAGGATTGCTTGACCGGCCCACGCGATCGTGAGCGCCGAGTCGGAGAGCAAATCGGCGGTTCCGACGGCCGCCAGCGCAAGTGAGGATGCGCCGACGACGAGCCCGAGATCGGGCAGTCGCCTCCATTGGAGCCCGACAAACACGAGCCCCCAGGCGATGGCGGCGACGAGGAGCGCGACCCCTCTGTCGGTCCTGTCCTCGAACAGCTGGAGAGCGAGCACCATCGAGGCGCTGAACGCGGCGAGAGCGTAGCTGAGTGCCATCGCGTCGAGATCCGCGCGCTTTACGGCTATCTGGCGGGCGACCGCAATGCCGACGAGGCTGAGCACAAAGGCACCGGTGACGGCGACCGCGCCGCGGTCCAGCGCTGACGTCTCATCTGCAACGAGCCATTCGACTTGAGCGCCAACAAGCACCGACGTCGTGATGAGGAGCTCGTGCCAGCCGCGCGGAACGCCGACCCATCCGGCCGCCGCAAGGACGATCACAGCGAACGCCGCCGACTCCCAGGTCAGGTCAGTGTCGATCGCCTGCAGCGCTGGGGCTAGCGCTGACCCGAGGAGACCGATGGCGGCGATAACCTGCGATTTCCAGCGAATCGCGACGACAGTCCCCACCGCTGCGATGACACCCGCGAGCGGCAGAGCCAGGCCGTCGGGCAGGACGTCATAGCGAGCAGCGGCCGCAGCCACCGTGGCATAGGCGCCGGCGATTCCGGCGCCGACGGCCGCGAGCGCCGACCAGTACTGCCCGTAACGCGCCCGTAAGAGGAGGCCCGCCCCGAAGACGAGCGTGGAGGCGGTCGCGCCCAGCCCGACGCGCAGCTCCTCGTTGATCCAACCGCGGTTCGCCGCGAGAACGAAGAAGAACCCGATGCCCAGAGCCATGACCGCGCCGCCTGCGATCGCGAAGCCGCGCGCGCCGACGAGATCCCAGTCGCGGGCGAGGTCTCCGAACGAGCGGCGCGGGGGCTTCGGTGGAGATGGAGGCGGAGGCGGAGGCGGCGGTGGAGGAGCAGGACGCGCCTCGGCCGGCATCGGCGCCGGTGGTGCCTGCACTGGTACTGCGGGCGTCGGGACCTTCAGCTCCGAGAGTTGCTGAGCGATACCGGGGTCGACCGCAGGCTCGTGGTCAGCCGGCGTGGGCCAGGACGGTACGACCGGGCTGGGC
>DASTEM010000194.1:0-3618 GCA_035709545.1 Gaiellaceae bacterium
GATGTCGAGGCAGTGACCACCTATCTCGTCAATCCGGCGCCAAGTACCGTGCTCGCGCTCGTCGGCGAGGACGTCAAGAAGACGACCGCGCTCTGGAAGGCGTGCGCGAAGGCGGGACAGATCCTGGAGTTCGCGGTCGCCAAGAAGAGCATCCATGGTTGGGTCGCCGAGCAGTTCCGCCAGCGAGGCGTGCAGGCCGAGCCAGAAGCGGCGGCGGCACTCGTCCAGCTCGTCGGCGACGAACCGCAGGCGCTCGCCGCCGAGATCGACAAGCTCGCGACCTGGGCGGCCGGCGAGCCTGTCGGCGAACGGGAGGTCGAGGCTCTGGTGGCCACGACCGCCGATGCGCCTACGTTCACGCTCACCGATGCGTGGGCTCAGAGGGACGCGCCGCGGGCATTAGCTGCGAGCGAGACGATCTTCGAGCGTGAATCGCGGCCGCGCCGCGACACGGCGCCCCGACTCGCGGGCGCGCTCGGGAGTCATCTCAGCCGGCTTCGGTCGATCAAGGGACTTGCGGCCGCAGGAGTCAACCCGAAGCAGGCCGCCGAGCAGCTGAAGCTGCACCCGTTCTACACGGAGAAGCTCTTCGCTCAGGCCGAGGGGTTCTCGGCCGAGGAGCTCCAGGACGCAGTCGTCCGCTTGGCGGAGCTCGACGGGGCGCTCAAGGGGCAGAGCCGTTTCGCTCCCGACCTCGAAGTTCAGCGGGCTCTCGTCGACCTCACTCGCCGGCCGGGAGCTGCGCGGGTCTCGTAGGTCGCGCTAGGAGGGGCTGCCGGCAGCGATCTTCGCGGCCTGCGACTTCTTGCGCGCGGCCGTGTTGCGATGGAGCGCGCCGCGCGTCGTTGCCCGGTCGATCGTGCGTACGAGCTCGCGATGCTCGCTCGCGATGAGCTCGGCGTCACCCTCCGACGCCGCCGCCTCGAGCCGCTTCGTGAGCGTCTTGATCGAGGAGCGGTAGCGGAGATTCTCGAGGCGCTGCCTCGCCTGGATCCGGACGCGCTTTTTCTGTTGCTGGATGTTCGCCATTCGAGAGGACGCCCGCTGCCGCGGGCCGCGCGATGGTAGCAGGACCTGCTGGGAGAATCGGCCCGGACACGGCTATGGAGAACCTTCCAAGCGAGACGACTCCTCCACCTGCGCCGACCGACGGCCACAGTCGCCGCATCGCGCGCTCGACGGCCGTGTTCTCCCTAGCGACTGCCGTCTCGCGCGTGCTTGGTCTCGTGCGCGAGATGGTCAGCGCGTACTACTTCGGCGTCGCTGGGCTCGTCAACGCGTTCACTGTCGCGATCCAGATTCCGAATCTCGTGCGTGCGCTCGTTGCTGACGCCGCGCTTTCAGGCGCATTCGTCCCTGTCTTCAGCGAGCTCCTCGAGCAGGGCGAGAAGAAGCGTGCGTGGCGGGTCGCGTCGACGCTCCTCTGGCTGACGCTCCTCGTTCTCGGCGGCGTCACCGCTCTCTTTATCCTCCTCGCACCGCTCCTGATGCGGCCCTTTGGCGACCCGGGCGGAGACTTCGATCTGGCCGTCGGGCTCTCGCGCGTGCTCTTCCCGATCGTCGTGCTGCTCGGGCTCTCGGGGATAGTCGTCGGGATCCTCAACACGCACCACCACTTCGCCCTGCCGGCGCTCGCCCCGGTCGCGTGGAACCTGGTGATCATCCTCGGGCTCGTCATCGGAATCCCGCGCGTGGACAGCGAGAGCGGCCAGCTCTACCTCTACGCGGCCGTGGTGGTCGGCGGGACACTGGTGCAGCTGCTGCTCCCGATCCCGTGGCTGCGGCGGCTCGACGGCAGCCTCACGCTGGCGATCGACTGGCGCGATCCTGCGGTGCGGCGTGTGCTCGCGCTGATGCTCCCGGTCACGCTCACGATCGGGCTCGTCAACGTGAACTTCCTCGTCGACACCGTCTTCGCGTCGCGCCTCCTCGACCCTGAGTTGGCGCCCGCGGCGATCGACAAGGCATTCCGGCTGTACATGCTGCCGCAAGGCATCTTCGCGGTCGCGGTCACCACCGTTCTCTTCCCGATGCTCGCGCGCCTGGCTGCGCGAGGAGACACAGCCGGGCTGCGCCGTTCACTCGACGGAGGCTTGCGGCAGATCGCGTTCCTCCTCGTCCCCGCCGGCCTGCTCTCGATCGTGCTCGCCGAGCCGATCGTCCGCCTCGTCTACGAGCGCGGCGAGTTCACCGCCGAGGACACGGTGATCGTCGCCCAATGCCTACAGGCGTTCTCGCTCGGGCTCGTCTTCAACGGCTGGATGCTGATCCTCAACCGCAGCTTCTACGCGCTGCAGACCAACTGGGTGCCGACCGCGATCGCTCTCGGTGGTGTCTCCGTGAACGCCGCGCTCGACCTCGTCCTCTACCGGCTCGGCATCTGGGGGATCCCGCTCGCCACCGCCTCGGTGAACGTCTTCGCCGCCGGTGCCCTGCTCGTGATGATGCGCCGCCGCCTGGGCCTCGAGCACGTCGGGCGGACGATGGCCGTCGTCCTCCGCGTTCTCGCCGCGAGCCTCCTTGCCGCGGTGGCCGCGTACCTCGTCTGGTACGGGCTGGACGACTGGCTCGGTCGTTCAATCGGCGCCGAGGTCGTCTCGGTGGGCGCGGGCCTCGCCGCGGCGGGTCTCGTCTACTTCGTGGTCGCCCGGGCGCTTGGGCTGCGTGAGCTCGAGGCGCTGCTACTGTTGCGGGCCCGGCGCGAGGAGTGAGGGGCGCCCGTCTCCTATGGAGCAAGACCGGATTCGCAACTTCGCGATCATCGCGCACATCGACCATGGCAAGTCGACGCTCGCGGATCGCATCCTCGAGCTCACCGGCGCCCTCTCCGCGCGCGAGATGCGCGAGCAGGTGCTCGACTCGATGGAGCTCGAGCGGGAGCGAGGCATCACGATCAAGGCCCAGGCGGTGCGAGTCCGCTGGCGCGGCCACCACCTGAACCTCATCGACACGCCCGGGCACGTCGACTTCACGTACGAGGTCGCACGCTCGCTCCAGGCCTGCGAGGGGGCACTCCTCCTCGTCGACGCCGCGCAGGGGATCCAGGCGCAGACGCTCGCGAACGCATATCTCGCCCTCGACGGGAACCTGGACATCGTCCCGGTCGTGAACAAGATCGACCTGCCGCAGGCCGACCCCGAGGCCGCGAGCACCGAGCTCGCGGAGCTCCTGGGCGAGGACGCCGACCATGTGCTCCGCATCTCGGCGAAGACCGGCGACGGGGTGGAGGGAGTCCTCGACGCGATCGTCGAGCGGATCCCGCCGCCTGCGGGCGATCCGGATGCTCCGGCACGCGCGCTCGTCTTCGACTCGTCCTACGACCAGTACCGCGGCGTCGTCGCGTTCGTGCGCGTCGTCGACGGGCGGTTCGAGCCGCGCGAGCCGCTTCGCGCGATGGCGCAGGGAACGTCCTTCGAGGCTGAGGAGCTGGGTGTGATGTCGCCCGCCCGCGAGCCCGTCTCCTCGCTCGGCGCGGGCGAGGTCGGCTACGTCATGACCGGGCTGAAGGACGTCTCCCGCCTGCGCGTCGGCGACACTCTCACGTCGCGGCGGCGTCCCGCGACGGAGCCGCTCCCCGGCTATCAGGACGTGAAGCCGATGGTCTTCGCCGGGATCTTC
>DASTEM010000195.1:0-2873 GCA_035709545.1 Gaiellaceae bacterium
GACGAAGGCGGTTTCGCACCCGACCTCGCATCGACCGAGGAGGCGATCGCCGCCGTGCTCGAGGCGGCCGAGCGCGCCGGGCACCGCGAGCTGGTCGGAATTGCGCTCGACCCGGCCGCCAGCGAGGTGTTCCACGACGGCAGCTACGTGCTGTCGGGGGAGGGGCGCACGCTCGATCCGGGAGCGATGGTCGACTTCTACGCAGGGCTTGCGGAGCGCTTCCCGATCCTGTCGATCGAAGATGGGCTTGACGAGAACGCCTGGGACGACTGGAAAAAGCTCACCGAGTCGCTCGGCGATCGCATGCAGCTGGTCGGGGACGACCTGTTCGTCACGAACGTCGAGTTCCTTCGACGGGGAATCGCGGAGGGGGTCGCCAACGCGATCCTCGTCAAGGTGAACCAGATCGGAACGCTCACCGAGTCGCTCGACGTCATCGAGCTGGCGCGCAGCGCGGGGTACGCGACTGTCATCTCCCACCGCTCGGGCGAGACGGAGGACACGACGATCGCGGATCTCGCCGTCGCCGTGAACGCGGGTCAGATCAAGACCGGCGCGCCATCGCGGACGGATCGGGTAGCGAAGTACAACCAGCTGCTCCGCATCGAGGAGGAGCTCGGTGACGCGGCGGTATATCCGGGGCTCGCCGCTTTCCGCGCCAGATAGCCTGCGGCGCATGGCGCGACACGACCGCAGGACGAAGATCGTCGCCACCCTCGGCCCAGCGTCGTGCAATGAGGAGACGCTCGGCCGCCTCGTCGAGGCCGGCATGGACGGCGCACGGCTCAACTTCTCGCACGGCAGCCACGAGAGCCATCGTGAGAACGCCGGCTGTGTGCGCAGGGTCCAGGCGTCTGTGGGACGCTCACTTGCGCTGATCGCCGATCTGCAGGGGCCGAAGATCCGAATCGGAGACCTAGCTGCCCCGGTGAAGCTCGAAGCCGGTGACGAGGTCGTCGTCGCAGGAGAGCGTTCGTGCCGCGACGGAGACCTCCCGGTCGCGCCGGACGTGCTGGGATCGGTGCTCGAGCCCGACGACGACATCCTGATCGACGACGGGCTGGTTCGGCTCCGGGTCGAACGCGTCGAAAACGCGAGGGCGCTCTGTCGCGTCGTGACAGCGGGCGTGGTGCAGCCGCACAAGGGCGTCAACATCCCCGGTGTCCCCCTTCCGGTCCCCTCGCTCACGGAGAAGGATCTCGCGGATCTCGAGTTCGCGCTCGAGCTCGGCGTCGACTACGTCGCTCAGTCGTTCGTCCGCTCGCACACCGACGTCGCCGCGCTGAAGTCCAAGATCGAGGCGGCCGGATCGCAGGCGTGGGTCATCGCAAAGATCGAGCTGAAGGAGGCTGTGACCGCGCTCGACTCCATCCTCGATGCGGCGGACGCCGTCATGATCGCCCGCGGAGATCTCGGGGTCGAGATCGGCGCGGCCGAGGTTCCGCTTCTGCAGAAGAAGATCATCCTCGCTGCGCTCGATCGTGGTAAGCCCGCGATCACGGCAACCCAGATGCTCGAGACGATGGTGCACCGCCCTGAGCCGACGCGAGCCGAGGCCTCGGACGTCGCGAACGCGATTCTCGACGGAACGTCTGCACTAATGCTCTCAGCCGAGACGGCCGTTGGCGAGCACCCGATCGAAGCGGTCAGGACCATGGCGAGCATCGCTCTCGCTGTCGAGCCCAGCCTGGGCTATCGGCACCAGCTGCCCGCCGCAGCGGATGAGCCGACCGTGGGCCGTGCGATGTCGAATGCTGCGTGCGATCTCGCCGAAGCGCTCGGCGCAACGGCGATCCTCGTTCCCACGTTCACCGGTCGTACGGCATCGGCGGTCGCGCGGCTTCGCCCTCGGCGTCCCGTGGTCGCCCTCACGCACGTTGTCACGTCGCTTCAGCACATGGCGATCGAGTGGGGCGTGACTCCGCTCGAGATTCCCGAGTCCACGGACGTCGAAGATCTGTGGCGGAACTCGATCGAGGCGGCGCGGTCGGCAGGCATCGTGGAGACGGGCGACCGCGTCGTGCTCACTGCGGGCACGGCGGTGAACATTCCCGGCTCTACGAACGTCATCAAGGTCGACATCGCCTGATCGTCCAAGCAACGCCTCGGAGTGAAGGGGCGAGCGCCCGCACGTTGAACCTGGCCCCGTGGCAGGGAGGGCGACGGAGAAGGCTCCAGCGAGGAGGAAGAGGACGCGGCCGGGCATGCGGCGTCGTCGGCTTCGCCTGTTGTGGGCCGTCGCCGTTCTCGGAATCGCCGTGTATCTCTACTACCGACCGCTGGCGACATACCTCGAGACGCGCGACGACCTCGCGGCGAGACGCGCAGAGGTCGACATGCTGAGGATCGCCAGCGCGCAGCTCGAGCTTCGGCTTGTCAACTCGACGAGCGTCGAGGCGACCGCGCGCGAGGCTCGTCGCATGGGGTACGTGAACCCGGGCGAGCAACTCTTCGTCGTCAAGGGAATCCCCGCGTGGCGGCAGGCGCGTAGCACTTCGAAGAACCGCGACTCGTAGTCTTCGCCGCGTGGACGATCGAGCCGTCGTCGCACGGCAGCTCGGGCGGCAGCCTCGCGCCTTTCGACGCGTTGCGGTCCGCTGCCCCTTCGGCTTGCCGGCCGTGACCGAGCAGGCTCCGTACGACGCGAACGGCGAGCCGTTTCCAACGACGTACTACCTCACGTGCGCGTACCTCGTCGCAGCGCTGGCGCGACTCGAGGCCGCGGGAGGCGTCGAGCGGTGGAGTCGGCGGGCGAAGGAAGATCCGACGCTCGCGGAGTCACTGACGAGCGCGACTGAGCAACAACGCCGCATCAGGCGCGAGCTGGCCGGGGAGGGCGGTACGCGCGACGACGCGGCGTCGCTCGAGCTCGG
>DASTEM010000196.1:0-5537 GCA_035709545.1 Gaiellaceae bacterium
AACGTGAGCGTGCCGAGAGCGTGCCAACTCATCCCCAGGAAGCTCACCGGAAGTTTGAGCTGTCGAACGACTCCGGCAACAGCTCGTCGGGCGTCATCGTCACGACACGACCGCCGTTGCGAAACACCACGCGCTCGACGCCCATTTCGTGCAACCACTGCCGGCAGCCACCGCACGGGGATGCGGTGATCGCGGCCGCGACGAAGTCACCCGGCCGATACCCCTCGGCCACGGCCCGCGCAAGAGCAGTCCGCTCCGCACACACTCCGAGCGGATACGCCGCATTCTCGACGTTGACCCCCTCGATCACGCGCCCATCACGCGCGAGCAACGCGCACCCGACGTGGAAGCCCGAGTAGGGCGCGTACGCGCGCGCGGCCGCTGCGTCCGCCGCCGCGAGCAGCTCGCTGTCCGCAACAACACTCATCCGAACGCCTGAAAGAGAAGGAGCGTCACGAGCGCCCCGAGTACGCCACCGCTCGCTACCTCGGAGGTCGAGTGGACACCGGTCTCGACACGGGTCTGCGCCACCAGCAGAGCCATGATGAACGTCAGCGAGGAGATCAGGAAGCGGTGGTTCGAGTTGGCGAGGATCAGCGTCACCGCCATCCAGCCCGCAAACGCGACCGCCGCATGCCCGGACGGGAGCCCGCCTCGAAGCGGCGTCCCGCGCCCCGTGTACGCCTTGATCGCGATGACGATGATGACCGTGACCGCGAGCGCAACGAGCGTCAGCTCGGCGGGCGCGTCGGAGAGCCGGGTGAGGAAACGCGAGCTCCGCGTGGCGACCTCCCCCGAGAAGACGAGGTAGCCGATCGCCACCGCATTGAGCGCGGCGACGAGGACTGCGCCCGCGGCCATATCCTTCGCGAGCTTCGCCATGGGATCGAACGCCGTCGAAGCGACGTCGACAGCCGCCTCGACCGCCGTGTTCACGAGCTCGGCCACGAGCACGAACGTGATCGCGAGCAGCAGCACCGCCAGCTCGAGCTTCGAGGCGCCAAAGCCGATCGCGGCGACGAGCACGACGACGGCAACCGCGAAGTGGATCCAGAGATTCCTCTGCGTGCGAACCGCGTGGACGATCCCCTCCGTGGCGTTGTTGAAGCTGCGGAAGAGCGAGGGGCTGCGATGTCGTCGCATCATCGAGTCGCGTGCACCCTCTCTCGCTCCTCCATCTCCACACCGTGGTCATACCCGATCAGGTGCAAGAGGCCATGAACGAGCGGACCGCGCCACTCGGCGCCGACGACGTCCGGACATAGCACGACATCGCCGAGCGCACGCGGGGAGCCCTCCGGGAGCACATCGCGGCCGTCGAGTGGGAACGAGAGCACGTCCGTTACCTCGTCGATATCGAGGTGCGCCTTCTTGAGCGCGCGGATCTCCTCCGAGCCGACGAACGAGATCCCGAGCTCGCCGCTCGAGACACCCTCTGCGTGAAGAGCGCGCCGTGCGAGCTCCGCCACGGCGTCCTCGTCGACGGGCGCCCCGCTGCGATTCGAGATCTCGACGTCGATCACCTGCGACGGGCCGTGCCGGTCTCTTCGGCGTGCCGCTTGTACGCCTCGACGATTCGCTGCACGAGCTTGTGCCGCACGACGTCGTCGTTCCCGAACTCGACGAACGCGATCGCGTCGATTCCGGCGAGGATCTCGCGCACCTGGATGAGCCCCGAGGCCTGCTCGCGTGGGAGGTCGACCTGCGTCACGTCACCCGTCACCACCATCTTCGACCCGAAGCCGAGACGCGTCAGAAACATCTGCATCTGCTCCGGCGTCGTGTTCTGCGCCTCGTCGAGCACGATGAACGAGTCGTTCAGCGTCCGCCCGCGCATGAAGGCGAGGGGCGCGACCTCGATCGTCCCCCGCTCCATGTAGCCGGCGAGGCGCTCGGCGTCGAGCATGTCGTAGAGGGCGTCGTAGAGGGGACGCAGGTAGGGATCGACCTTGGCCATCATGTCGCCGGGAAGGAATCCGAGCCGCTCGCCCGCCTCCACGGCTGGACGAGTGAGGATCACGCGTCCGACAGCGCCCTCGGAGAGCGCGGACACGGCGAGCGCCATGGCGAGGTACGTCTTGCCCGTCCCAGCCGGCCCGATACCGAACGTCACGGTCCGCGCCCTGATCGCGTCGACGTAGCGCTTCTGGTTGACCGTCTTCGGCGTGATGTTCTTCCCGCGGTGGCGCCAGACGACGTCGTCGAACACCTCGCGTAGATCGTCAGCCTGGTCGAGCGCGTTCAGCACAGCGCCGACCGTGTCCGGGCCGATCTGGTGACCGCCTTCGACCAACTCGACAAGCTCGTCGACAACGGCGCGGGCAGCCGTCACGTGCTCGTCGTCACCACCGAGTGTCAGCCGGTTACCGCGCAAC
The DNA here is from genome assembly GCA_035709545.1 of Gaiellaceae bacterium. Lineage (GTDB taxonomy): Bacteria > Actinomycetota > Thermoleophilia > Gaiellales > Gaiellaceae > GMQP-bins7. The sequence goes on from DASTEM010000196.1 coordinate 2,376, forward strand.
GCGATCGTGCAGTCGAGGCGGTCGCGCAGCGCGTCGAGCACACCGTCCTCGACGCCCGCGAGTTCCGCCGCCACCTCGTTCGAGACATCCAGCACCTGCTGCACGCGCTCAGTGTAGGAGGCGCGGAGGCTACGCCTGAGCTATGTCCGCGAGACCGCGATCCGAAACACGACTGCTCGTGCTAGCGCTCGGACAACCACTGGAGAAAGTCCTTGGAGACGGCCGGCGTGAGCTCGAGGACTGCCTCAGCGACGTCTGCAGGGCCCTTGGCCGCCGCAATGGCCGCAAGGGCAACGCACAGGAACTCGGCGTCCCACTCGCGTGTGGAGGCGTGTGCGACAAGCTCCGGAAGCAGCCCCAGTGCCTCGAAATAGCCCCGTTTCAGATCGAATGGAATTTCTGTGCGATTGCGCTGACGGCAAATCTCGATCCAGGCCGGGAAGTGAAAGAAGTCCACCGGGGCCGACGAAGGCGCGGTCGACAGAAGGCGCACGACGTGCGGCGTGGCGGCGAAGGAGGCCGAGTACACGTCGCCTTGATGCGCGAGGGCACTCCACAAGGAATGCCACGGCTCCGACTGCCCATCGCCGCCAGGCAGATCGTCGAGTGCTCGAAGTAGGTCAGGGATGTCGTCGGCCGAGCCGTAGGCGTGGACGAGTTCCGCCCACCGCGAACTGTCGAGCTCCAGCACGCCGTCAGTCTAAGAGGCGGGCGACGGCCGGCTTCTCGGCAGTCAGGCCAGCTTCTCTTTGACGAGCTGGCTGACGGTGGAGCCGTCGGCACGGCCCGAGACCTGGTGCATCACGCCCGCCATCACCCTGCCCATGTCGCGGATGTTGGTGGCGCCGACCTCCGAGATGACGTCGTCGATGATCTCCTCGATCTCCTCCTCCGAGAGCGGCTCGGGCATGAACTCCTCGAGGATCTCGAGCTCGTACTCCTCGTCTTCCGCCTGCTCCTCGCGACCTCCGGCCCGGAACGCCTCGGCCGCCTCGAGCCGGCGCTTGCGCTCGCGCTGCAGAACCTGGAGCTCCTCGTCGTCAGAGAGGGGGCGTTGGAGCTCCTTCTGCGCGGCCTGGAGCGAGTTCAAGACCAGACTGAGCGCGTCGCGACGATCCTCGTCGCGCGCGAGACGTGCCGCCTTGAGCTCTCCCTCGATCCGCGCGATGAGGCTCATGGGTCGCTTGCCGGCCCATGAGCGGGGAGGGGAGCGGGGAACCGGGAGGTTCCCCACGTTCTTAGGAAGAAGGGGGGGCACGGGGGAAACATGGTTTCCCTCGTGAACGCGAGCCGAGGGCGAGCGTTGCTCATCCGGTCGCCTCCAGCGCGCGGGCGATGCGCTCCTTGTCTGGCCGGCCGCCGAGGACGTGCCAGTGCAGGTGAAAGACGGTCTGGCCGGCACCCGCGCCCACGTTCACGAGCACGCGGTAGTTCGAGAGCCCGGCCGCTTCGGCCGTTTCCGACACGAAACGGAGCATACGGGCGGCCTCGTCGTCGGGAAAGGCTGCGACGTCTTTGAACGTGTCGACGTGCCGCTGCGGGAGAACGAGCAGGTGCGTCTCGGCGATCGGGTTGATGTCGCGAATCGCGACGAAGCCGTCGGCGCTGTGCACGTGCTCGCCATCGGCCACGAGGCGGCAGAAAAGACAGTCCTCACGCGGCGACGGCAAGGATTCCCTCCTCCGAGAGCGCGATGGCGCGTGCCTCCACGAGCTGTCCAACCGCTGCGTCGAGGAGCCACGGCGTGTAGTCGTCGCCGTAGCCGCGCCCCGGTCGGTCGATCAGCACGCGATCGGTCGTGCCGATCCGCGACGCCCAGCGCCTCCGGCAGAGGTCGTCCGAGAGAGCGCGCAGCCGCGCGCTGCGCTCCTTCTTCACGCGGGCCGGGACGGAGTCGGCGGCGGCCGTCCGCGTACCCGGCCGGGGCGAGTATGGAAAGACGTGCACCTTCGTGATGCCGGCCCGTTCGACGAGCTCGAGGGTGCGGCCGAAGGCGTCCTCGTCCTCCCCGGGAAAGCCGACGATGACGTCGGCGGTGAGGTTGAAGTCGCGTAGGGGCTCGAGCTTCGCCAGGTACTGCGCAGCCGTGTACCGGCGGCGCATCGCCGCGAGGACGCGGTCGTCCCCGGACTGCAGCGGGACGTGCAGGTGAAGCGACGCCGCGGGAGTCTCACGCAGGGCGTCCACGAGCTCGTCCGTCAGGTGGTTGAGCTCGATTGACGAGAGCCGCAGGCGCTCGACACCCGGCACGGCGCTGGCCTCGCGGATGAGTCGCGGGAGCGTGAATCCCGCTTCGCGGTCACGGAAGCATCCGAGATTGACGCCGGTCAGGACGATCTCGCGGTGCCCCTGCGCCGCGCGCAGAGCGATCTCGCGTAGGACAGCCTCCGCGCGACGGCTCCGCGTGGCGCCGCGCACGAGTGGGATCACGCAGAACGCGCACGCGAACGAGCAGCCGTCCTGGATCTTCACGAAGGCGCGTGTCCGCTCCAGGCGCGTGTCCGCCTGGACGCACGCGATCGCTCCAACGTCACCGGCCACTGCGGAGGCAGTCTCCTCGCTCGGCCGTGCGACCACGCTGACGTTGTCGGGCAGCCCGCGGAACGCACCCGCGAGCCGGGCGCCGCAGCCGGTGACGTAGACCTGGCCGTGGGTACGAGAGGCACGCGAGGCGGCCTGGCGTGACTTCGACACGGCCTCGTTCGTCACACAGCAGGTGTTGACGACCGCGATGTCGGCTGTGCCGGCCGGATCGGCCTCGACGTGACCGTCAGAGAGCAGTTGCTCGCGCACGGCCTGTGCATCCGTGAACGAGACCTTGCAGCCAAGGAATCGCATTGAGAAGGTCGCCATGGAAGTGACTAGCTTAGTGCTGCTCGGCTGAAAACGTCTGCCGCCCAGCCGTCGAGCTCCATCCGGTCGACGCCGATCCAGCCGTGTGCTCGCGGCTGCTCCGAGGCGAGGTACCCCGACGTCACGGCGATGCCCGCGGGCGCTCGCGACAGCAGCTGCTCGACGACGGCCAGCTCGATGTTCGCTACGACGACGTCCGCGACGGGAAGCCCGTCACGAAGCACGTCGGCGCATTCGACGTGTACCTCGACCTTGTTCCTCCTCGCCGTCTCGGCAGCGACACCGACCGCGACGTCGTCGATGTCAACC
>DASTEM010000197.1:0-3114 GCA_035709545.1 Gaiellaceae bacterium
GCCACCGCGAGCACGGGCTCGACGGAATCGTGGACCTGGTCGGTGCGGCGCCGCAGCATGATGTTCTCGCGTGGTGGCAGCGGGCGAGCATCGCCGCTCTCTCGAGCGCGCGTGAGGGTGCACCCGTATGCCTGATGGAAGCTGCCGCATGTGGTGTTCCGGCCGTTGCTCCCGCTGTCGGCGGCGTGGCCGAGCTGATCGAGCACGGGAGTACGGGCTTCGTGACGAGACCGGGTGATCCCGAGGGGCTTGCCGAGGCGCTCGAGCGGCTCCTCACGGACGCGGTGCTCCGGGAGCGGCTCGGTGTTGCGGCTCGCCGACGTGCGGAGGAGCGGTTCTCGGTGGCGCTCCAGGTCGACAGGCTGCTCGACGTGTGGGACGGGGTATTGCATGCCTAGTGCGATCGAGATTCCCGTCGTCGACCCGTACGACGTCGCCGACGACCCAGCCCTTCCTACTCTCGCGTCCGCGCTCGATCCGGAGGTCGCCGCGCGGCGGCTGCGCTGGCACCTTGCTCGCCTCGCAGGAGATCGCCGAGTGGAGCTGCGGGAAATCCGGGTTGTGCGCTACAAGCCTGGCCGCCGTTGCCTTGTCGAGTACGACATCGACGTCCCGGATGGGGACGGGTGGGAGTCGGTAACGCTGATCGGAAAGGTGCAGCGCGGCCGCTTCGGGAACTCGGGGTACCGACTGCTCGACGCGCTCTGGCACGTGGGATTCGACGCGCTGAGTGAGGACGGAATCTCCGTTCCCGAGCCGATCGCGACGATCCGTGTGTTCCGGATGTGGCTCCAGCGCCGGGTCCCCGGCGTCGCGTCGAGCGAGCTCTTAGCCCACCCCGGAGCGGAGGGACTCGCGGAGCGAATCGCGGAGGCGGCCCACAAGCTGCACCGCGCCGGGATTCCCGCCAAGCGAAGTCACGGGATAGGCGGCGAGCTGCGTATTCTCGAGCGCTGCCTCGCCGAGGTAGCTAGGCGCTCGACCGTCCGGGCCGAGAGGACGAGGCAGCTGATGGTCGCCTGCGAGCGGCTCGCCGCACGCACGCCCGAGTGCGTTCCGACCGGCGTTCATCGAGACTTCTATGCCGACCAGGTCATCGTGGACGACGACCGCCTGACGCTTGTCGACTTCGATCTCTACTGCCGGGGAGATCCCGCTCTCGACATCGGCAACTTCCTCGGCCACCTCACCGAGCAGGGGTTGCGGGAGCACGGTGACCCGCACGCGCTGGCGTCGGCCGAGAACGCGCTCGAGGAGCGATTCGTCGAGCTGTCCGGCGAGCATGTCCGGCGAGGCGTGCGGGCCTACGCGGCGCTGACCCTCGCGCGTCACGTCTTTCTCAGCACGCAGCTCCCGGACCGAAGCCACCTCACCGATCCGCTCCTCGAGCTGGCCACGGAGCGCGTCCGAACGGCTGGGGGAGCGGGTGTCCGCTAGCACGCCGCGAAACGCGCTCCGCGAGCAGGGCCGCGGGCTCCGAGCTTCGGTCGGCGTGATCGTCACGTTCCGGCACGACCTGCTCGCACGCTGGCCGCTGCTCCTCGGGGCACTCGGGTGCGCGCTTGCTTTTGCGGCCGCCAGGCTGCTCGAGCCCTGGCCGCTCAAGTACATCTTCGACAACGTGCTCGCGGCGCGTCCCTTCGACTCGCCGATTCCGGGACTCGACGGTGTGCTCGACGACAGCAAGCTGCGGATCCTCGCCGCGGCGACGATCGCGATCCTCCTACTCGCGGGGCTCCGCGGCATGTTCTTTGCCTACGAGACGCTTCTGACGACACGCGTCGGCCAGGAAGTCGTGCTCAGGCTGCGCCGCAAGCTGTTCGCACATCTTCAGCGACATTCGCTCGACTTTCACGCGGAGAACAGCACCGGCGATCTTCTCACGCGGCTCACGAGCGACGTCTCGATGCTCCGCGAGCTCCTCGTCGGAGCGCTCCTCGGGATCATCTCGGAGGGCATCGTGCTGATCGGGTTCCTCGTCGTGATGCTCTGGATGGAATGGCGCCTGGCGGTGATCGCGATCGTGGCGATGCCGCTCGTCTTCGCGATCGTCACTGCGTACTCGGGCCGGATTCGGGCCGCCACGCGCAAGCAGCGCGCGACCGAGGGCGAGCTAGCCGGGCGGCTCGAGGAGGTCCTGTCGGGGATCCATCTCGTTCAGCTCTTCGCTCGGGAAGACGACGAGAACGACCGGCTCCGGAAGCTCAACAAGCGCAGCCTGCGAACCGGGCTTCAGTCGGCCCGGCTCGAGGCGAGCCTCAACCGCTGGGTCGAGCTCTCCATCGCGCTCACGACGGCGCTCACCCTCTGGTTCGGCGCCACCCAGGTGATCGCCGGACGGATGACTCCGGGCGACCTGATCGTGTTCGTCGCATACATGCAGAGCTTCTACCGCCCGCTGAAGCGGATCTCGCGTGTCGCGCGCCGGGCCGCCAAAGCGGGTGTCAGCGTCGAGCGGATCATGGACGTGCTCGCGCGGGAGCCCGACGTTCGCGACGGGGCGACGGTCGCGCCGCGCTTCCGCGGTGCGCTCCAGCTCGAGGGCGTCACGTTCTCTTACCGTGACGGCAACCCGGTCCTGCGCGACGTCGACCTGTCAGTCGAGGCAGGACAGACAATCGCGCTCGTCGGGCCGACGGGCGCCGGCAAGTCGACGCTCGTCGGGCTCGTGCCACGTCTGCGCGACGTCACAGCCGGCGCGGTCCGCATCGACGGACGCGATGTCCGCGAGCTCACGCTCAAGTCGCTCCGGGACCAGATCAGCGTCGTCCCGCAGGACGGGATGCTGTTCGGCGGGACCGTGCGGGAGAACATCGCCTACGGGAAGCCAGATGCGACAGACGCGGAGATCGAGGCGGCGGCCCGCGCTGCGCTCATCCACGACTTCGTCGTCTCGCTCCCCGACGGCTATGACACCGAGCTCGCCGAGCGCGGCGTGACGTTCTCCGGCGGTCAGCGGCAGCGTCTTGCGATCGCGCGCGCGATCGTCAAGGACGCGCCGATCGTGATCTTGGACGAGCCGACAACCGGCCTCGACGCCGAATCCGAGCACCTGGTGATCACCGCTCTCGAGCGTCTCCTGCAGGGCCGGACGGCGCTCGTGATCGCGCATCG
>DASTEM010000198.1:0-7625 GCA_035709545.1 Gaiellaceae bacterium
GGGCACGAGTTCTTCGTGCTCATCGAGGGCACGGTGAGCGTCTCCAAGGGCAAACGCACGCTCGCAGCCCTTGCGGGTGGCGACTGGCTCGGCGAGATCGCGCTGTTGACGAAGGAGCCGCGCACCGCGACTGCGACCGCAACTTCGGCAGTTCGCGCGCTCGTGATCGTCGACCGCGACTTTCGCCGCGTGGTGAACGACATGCCGTCGATCGCGATAAAAGTGCTCACCTGCGTTGCCGAGCGTCTCGCGCGCGACGCGAAGAGCTAACGCGCCTCAGACGACCGCAGCCTCACCCAGCAGCGCCCGTACCTCTGCGAAAAAGTCGGCGTCGGGCTTCACGCGGTACTCGGGGCCGAGCGCGAGCGTCCGCTCGCCGACCGACGTCTCGAGCGCAACGTACACGGGAGCCTCGCCGGGGAAGTCGGAGACCAGCGTCGCGAGCTCGCGGATCAGCCCGGCGGGGGCCTGTCGCGCGTCGATCCGCAGTCGCACCTCGCGGCGTGTCTGCGCTGCCTCGAACGCGCTGACCTCGATGGCGACGAGCTTCGTCTCGCCGGCCTGCTTGTGGTCGACCCTCCCCTTGACGACGAGGATCCGGTCGGCCTCGAGCAGTTCCTTCGCCGCGGCGTACGTCGAGTTGAAGACGACGACCTCAGCGCTAGAGGTCGGATCCTCGAGCGTCACGAACACCATCGGATCGCCACGCTTGGTCGTCACCTGCTTGAGCCCGGAGACGATTCCACCGACCGTGACGATGTCCCCGTCTCGACGCCTCTCGAGATCCATGAGCGCGCAGTCCGTCTTTCGCCGCAGATCGGCGCGAACCCGTTCCAATGGATGCTCGGAGACGTAGATTCCGAGCGTCTCCTTCTCGAGCCGCAAGAGCTCCTGCTCGTCGAACTCCGTCGTCGAGAGTGCGGGGTGATGTCTCTCCCGGGCGACTTCTGCCTCACCGAGGCCGTCGTCGAATATCGACGCCTGACCTGCCAGCCGATCGGCGGCCAGCCGCTGTCCGTGCGCGAGAGCGGAGTCGAGGATCGTCTCGGCGAGCATCCCCATGCGGGTCGCGCCGGTCGAGTCGAGCGCACCGCAGCGGACGAGGGCTTCGAGCGCGCGCCTATTGAGGACACGGGGATCAACCCGCTCCGCCAGCTCCCAGATGGAGTCGAACGGCCCGCCCTCGGCACGGGCGCGCACGATCGCCTCGGCCGCCGCCTCCCCCACGTTCTTCACCGCGTTCAGCCCGAAGTGGATCACGCCTCCCACGACTGCGAAGTCCTGCTGCGAGGAGTTGACGTCGGGCGGGAGAACGTCGATCCCCATCTCTCGGCATGCGTTCACGTAGAAGGGAACGCGATCCTTGGTGTTCATCACGGAAGAGATGAGCGCCGCCATGTACTCGCGAGGATGGTTGGCCTTGAGCCACGCGGTTCGGTACGCGATGAGCGCGTAGCAGGCCGCGTGCGCCTTGTTGAAGGAGTAGTCCTGCGACGACTCCATGTCCTTCCACAGCTGCTGCGCGACTGCCGCTGACACCTGGTTTCCGGCACAGCCCTCGAGGAACTTGTCCTTGAGGGACGCCATCAGCGAGTGGATCTTCTTCCCGATCGCCTTGCGCAGGGTCTCGGCCTCGGCCGGAGAGAAGCCGGCGAGCTCCTTCGCGATCTGCATGTACTGCTCCTGATAGATGCAGATGGCGTAGGTCCCACCGGTGATCTGCTCGAGCCGCGGATCCGCGAACGAGACCTGCTCGCGCCCGTTCTTACGCGCCGCGTACGTCGGGATGTAGCCCATAGGGCCCGGCCTGTAGAGGGCGACAAGGGCGATGAGGTCCTCGAACTCGGTCGGCTTCACCGAGCGGAGGGCCTCGCGCATCCCGGACGACTCGAACTGGAACACGCCCGTCGACTCGCCGCGCGCGAGCATCGCGTAGGTCGGTGCATCGTCGAGCGGGAGGGCGCCGATGTCGACACCGCCGACGAGCTCCACTGCCTTGTCGATGACGTCCAGGTTGCGGAGTCCGAGGAAGTCCATCTTCAGGAGCCCGAGGTCGACGACGTCCCACATGCCGAGCTGCGTGACGACCTCTTGATCCGAGCCCTTCTGCTGCAGCGGCACGACCTCGATCAGCGGCTGCGCTCCGATGACCACGCCGGCAGCGTGAATCGAGTCTGCACGCGTGAGCCCCTCGAGCGGCCGCGCGAGCTCGACGATCTCTTTCGCCACCGGATCGGAGTCCACCGCCTGCCGAAGCTCGGTCCCCGAGCGCAGTGAGTCCTCGAGCGTCTGGCCCGGGCCTTCGGGAACGAGCTTCGCGATCCGGTCGACGACGCCGTACGGGATGTCGAGTACGCGTCCCGCGTCGCGAATCGCCGCCCGCGCTGCCATCGTCGAGAAGGTGATGATCTGCGCGACGCGGTCCCGCCCGTACTTCTCGGCGACGTAGTTGATGACGCGGTCGCGTCCGGCGACCGAGAAGTCGATGTCCATGTCCGGCAGGTCCTTGCGCGCAGGGTTCAGGAAGCGCTCGAAGAGGAGGCCGTAGCGCATGGGGTCGACGTCCGTGATCTCGAGGCAGTACGCGGCGAGCGAGCCGGCCGAGGACCCGCGGCCCGGACCGACGCTCACGCCGTTCTGTTTAGCGAAGTGGATGAAGTCCCACACGATCAGGAAGTAGTCGGCGAAGCCCATCTCCCGGATCGTCTTGAGCTCGAAACGCAGCCGCTCTGTCAGCTCGGGCGTCGAGCGCCCGTACCGCCTCACAAGCCCCTTCTCGCACAGCTCGACGAGGTAGTCGAACGCGTCTCTCCCCTCCGGCACCGGGTACGTGGGCAGCAGGATGCGGCCGAGCTCGATCTCGACCGAGCACCGCTCCGCGACCTCGAGCGTGCGCGCGAGGGCATGCTCGAGCCCGGGGAAGTCGCCTGCCATCTCCTCCGGTGACTTGAAGAAGAACTCGTTCGTGTCGAAGCGCCAGTGATCCGGGTTCTTGAGCGTGTCCCCCGACTGGATGCAGAGGAGCGCCTCGTGCGCGTAAGCATCCTCGGCGTCGAGGTAGTGGACGTCACCCGTCGCGACCAGAGGAAGGCCCGTTTCCTCCGCCAAGGCAATGAGGCCGGGGTTGATCTGCTGCTGCTCGGCGAGCCCGGCGTTCTGGAGCTCGACGTAGGTCGACCCGCGCCCGAAGATCTGCACGAGCCGGTCGAGGTCTTCCCGCGCGTCCTTCGGCCGCTCCTCGACGAGCGCGCGCGAGACGCGCCCCGAGAGACAGCCGGAGAGCGCGATCAGCCCCTTCGCGTGACTCTGCAGGAGCTCCCAGTCGACGCGCGGCTTGTAGTAGTACCCCTCGAGATAGGCGAGCGAGGAGAGCTTGATGAGGTTCGCGTAGCCCTCGTTCGACTCGGCGAGAAGCGTCAGGTGCGCGTAGCCCTTCGTCTGCGTCCGACGGTCGTCGGCGACGTACACCTCGCAGCCGATGACGGGCTTGATCCCCGCCTTGTGTGCTTCCCGGTGGAGCTCGACTGCGCCGGCGAGCGAGCCGTGGTCGGTGAGCGCGACGGCGGGCATCTCGAGCCGCTTCGCCTTCTCCACGAGGGCCGGAATCCGGCACGCCCCGTCCAGGATCGAGTACTCCGAGTGGACGTGGAGGTGGACGAAGGGCTGCGCCACGGGAAGCCCACCTTACTGGCCGGGCCGGAAGAGATCGCTTCCTCCGATTTGCGGCGCGGATGGGTCGCTCAGGCAGCCTCGCCCGACCACAGGGAGTCCGCAAGGCGACGCCACTCGTCGCGGAGATCAGCCCTGCCGGTGACCCGCTGGAGCTCCCAGTAGATCCGGACGAGAGCGCCGAGGTCGGCTCCCGCGCCCGCGGATCGCCCCTCCTCGAGCATGCGCATGTACCACGTACCGGGCTCGACGCCGACCTCGGCGGCGAGCTCGAGCGCACGGTCGCGAACCGCGTCGGTGGTCTCGAGCGGGGCCATGGTCGAGCTATCGGCAGCGGCACGAGGCCGATTGAGGTCGGGTCCCCCGGACGAGGTAGCACGACACGGCAGACTGTGACGTCGTGCGCCCGCCGACCGTCATCGAGCCCGGTCGGTTGATCGCCGGGCGTCACCCGTGCGCGTGGATCCCGGAGAACGCTGGGGCCGAAGTGCACGACCTCGTGTCCTCCGGCGTGACGCTCTTCCTCGATCTCACCCACGACGGCGAGCTGGAGGCATATGCGCATCTCGTTCCGCCGCCGGCGCGTCACGTCCGCATGGCGATCAGGGACTTCTCGGTCCCGAAGCGCGATCGGCTCGTCGAGACGCTCGACACGATCGACGACGAGCTTCGGACCGGCGGTGTCGTGTACGTCCACTGCTGGGCAGGTTGCGGGCGAACCGGTGTCGTCGTCGGCGCCTGGCTCGTACGTCACGGACTCCCGCCGAATGACGCGCTCGCTCGAATCGCCGAAGCCCGCGGTCTGGGATGCCCGCAGACGCTCGAGCAGCGGATGGTGGTGCTCGGCTGGCAGAAGGGTCAGTAGCAGATGCTGGGGAACCTCCCGGTTCCCCCAGACCCCCTCCACGGACCGCTTCACGGACAGGCCCTTCGCGCCTTCCCCCGGACCCCTCCACGGACCGCTTCACGGACTGCGGCTTCGCCGCATCACTGAATCGGGTGAGCAAGCGCGGCATCTCGGCCACCGATAGGGATGGAGAGCATGTCCGCCGATTACGTGGACACCATCTCGCTCGCGTCGAGGGGCTTCAGCCAGGCGCGACGATCGATGTGCGGATGCTCCTGCGGCGTTCGGACCTCTGGCTTCCGGATTGCGCATGGGCACGACACCGCCTAACGACTCCGCTCCCGACCTCGTGGAGACCCTCGTCGCGCGCGTGGACGAGATCGACGCGCAGCTTCGCGCGACGACGGCCGCCATCGACGAGAAGTCGCTGAAGGAGTTCCGCAGGACCGTCGAGGTGCTCGAGAAACGTGATGCCAAGTTCGAGCAGCGCCTCTCGAACAAAGTCAGCGTCGTCGCTGATCGGATCGAGACGGTCGCGCGCACTGTCTCGACCACGTCGGCCGCGCTCGCCGCGAAGGACGGAGAGATCGCGCAGCTTCAGCGCCAGCTCGACGCGGGAACCGATCGCGTCGACTCGGCGCTCGCCGAGCTGCGTCGCGGACTCGATCCGGCTGCTCTCAACGACGTCAAGCGCACCGTTCAAGACCTCGCGAAGCAGAAGCTTCCACGCGGTCTCGAGGGCCGCATCGACGAGCTCGGCGCAAAGGTCACGATGCTCGCGCAGCGCATCGACACCGTCTCCTCGACTGTCTCGACCACGGCCGCCGGGCTCGCCGGCCGCGACGGCGACGTCACCGCCCTACGACGCGCCTACGAGGCCGACTCGAGCCGCATCGGAGCAGAGCTCGCAGAGCTGCGCCGTGCGTTCGATCCGGCGGTTGTCGTCGAGCTGAAGCAGGCGATGTCCGAGCTTCGGACTCAGAGCTCCGGGGAGCGGCGCTCCGTTCAGAACGCTCTCGAGGAAATGGGCGCAAAAGCCGATGCCATCGCGGGACGGCTCGAGCCGATCGCGGCCTCCCACACCGCCACTGCAGCTCGTGTCGGCGCGAGCGAAGAGCAGCTTACGACTCTTCGGGGACTGGTCGAGGAGGGCAGCGTGCACATGAGCTCCCTCGCCACCGCCATCGCCACGGCGACCGAGCGCCTCGATGCCAGAGATGTCGAGCTCGAGACCATGGAGCGTCGATTCCACGAGGCGAGCACGCGGGTCGACGGCCTCGTCGCCGAGCTCACGAAAGCGCTGACCGAGCTTCCTGACCCGAGTTCGACTCAGGAGCTGGTCGATGCCCGACTCGGCGAGCTCGATCAGATTCGCGTGCATGACAGGGTTCGGGTAGAGGAGCTCGCCGACCGGCTCGAGGCGGTTTCCGTGCTCGTCGCGGAGACCGCGAGCCGTGCTCCGGAGACTGACGAGCTGGAGCTTCGCCTCGACGACCTCGCGGCGCGAGTCGAAGCCGCGGCCGACTCACACGCCGAGACCTCGAGGGAGGTCGCACGTCTCGCTGCAGTCCTCGAGGTCGAGCGAGCGGCAGTCCGGTCGAAGCTCGACTCCCTAGCGGCCGCTCAGGAGACCGCGATCGGTGCCGCTTCCGCCGACGAGCTGGAACACCGTGTCGCAGGCGTCGTCGGCCGAGTCGAGGCGATCGAGCGCGAGCGTGAGGCGTTGACGGTGCGAATCGCCGGGCTCAAGAGCTCGTTCGACGGCGAGCGGGGTGCGTTCCAGACGCAGCTCGAGGCGCTCGCCAAGGCGCTCTCGTGGACCTCGCCGAAGTCCGGAGTCGACGAGCGGCTCAGCGAGCTCGACCGCCGGCTGGAGAGGCTCGAAGGCCAGAGCGCAGCCGTCGCCTCGAAGGTCTCTCAGGTGACGACGCTCATTCCGGCCGCGCTGCGCTCGCTGGAGGCCCGGCTCGACGAGCTCGCGCCGCGAGCGCCGGGAGAAGCGGCTGCCGACGTCGGCCCGCTCCAGCACTCGTTCGAGGGCTTGGAGCACGACCCCGACCCGGTCGATGACGAGTTCGATGACGAGGAAACGTCCCAGCAACTGCCAGCGCCAGTCATACCGATTCGTGGAACCGATCCCTAGGTAGCTCGGCGAGGCTAGGAGTGCTGCGGCTGATCGACTCATTGCTCCCCCTCCTCGCGCGGCGAAGCTCGCGTGCGCGACGACGCCTCGCCTATCGAGCTCTCGTCGGCCTGACCGCGAGCGAGCGGACTTCGCGGCGCTAACGGAGAGAGCCTTCAGCCGGCCGTCTCGTCGATCGAGTACGCCATGAGGATCGCGTCGACGTACTCGCCCGCACGCTCGTAGTGCGCCTTGCGGTATCCCTCCTGCTCGAACCCGAAGGACTCGTAGAGCGCGATCGCCGGTTCGTTCCAGGGGAAGACGTGGAGCTCCAGCTTGCGGATGCCTGACACTCGCGCCCACGCGACCGCCTCGTCGAGGAGCGCCTTCCCTATGCCTTGTCTCCGGTACTGCTCGGCGACCATGAGACCGAGGTCGGCGACATGACGGCTCGACGGGTGAGGATCTCGCGAGAGCGAGAGCCGCGCGGCGATTCGCCCGTCGACCTCGGCGACGAACACCGCCGCGTCCGGGTGGCGCTGGACCGACCGGAGGTATCTCCGCTCGTCGCTGATCGAGCGCCACGCGTCGGAGGCGAGGATCCAGCGTCCCTGCTCGCCGCCTATGCCCTCTCCAAGCGCGACGAGGTCTGCTGCGTCGCCGGGACCGGCCCTGCGAACGCGTATCACTCGACGACCAGCCCGACGCCGCCGCGGCGAGGATCGCCCGCTGCGAAGAGCGCGCCGTCGGCCGTCCTCTCGACGGCCTGCACGCCACCGAAAAAGAGGTTGAGGCCGTCCCAGCGCACGACGTCCCATTCAGCCGGCAGCGCGGCAGCATCCGCGACCGACCAGCCACCCTCGAGGTGGACGGTCGTCCCGTCCACGTGGACACGGGGAGCGCAGATCGCGTCCGAGACGTTCGCGCCTCGAAGGATGCGCCACGTGACTTGAGCGATCGCACCCGCGAGTCGCACCGAGCCCGCAC
>DASTEM010000199.1:0-5300 GCA_035709545.1 Gaiellaceae bacterium
CGTCACGGGCACTTCCAGGTCAACGGCCGACGCGTGAACATCCCGAGCTACGGGGTGCGGCCGAACGATGTTGTCTCGATCAAGCCGGGAAGCCCCGTCGAGCAGCTCGTCCGCGACGCTACCGATCTCACGGCCGCGGTCGCTCCATGGCTCCAGGCAGACCATGACGGGCTCACGGGCACGGTGCTCAAGTGGCCCGAGCGTGACGAGATCGACGCTCCCGTCCAGGAATCGCTGATCGTCGAGCTCTATTCGAAGTAGATCGTGTAGGGGCGGGATATCTCGCCCCTACGAGAGACGCAGAAAGGATCGCCTTGGCTACACGAACAAGCTTGATGGAGTTCCAGATCCCGAGGATCGTCCACGAGGACGCCGACGACCATCGCGGCGTGTTCGCGATCGAGCCGCTCGACCGTGGGTTCGGTCACACCTTCGGGAACTCGCTCCGGCGCGTGCTGCTGTCCTCGCTCGAGGGTGCGGCCGTCACCGCCGTGAAGATCGAGGGCGTCGCTCACGAGTTCACGACGCTGAACGGCGTCCGCGAGGACGTCACGGACATCATCCTCAACCTCAAGAACCTCATCGTCCGCCTGCACGGCGCGTCTCCCGAGATCGAGGTCTATATCGCCAAGAAGGGCGCAGGCATGGTGACGGCCGCAGACATCGAGGCGCCCGCTGACCTCGAGATCTTGAACCCGGACCTCGAGATCGCCCATGTGTCCGACAAGGGCAAGCTCGAGATGACGCTCACGATCGGTCGCGGACGCGGCTACGTCCCGGCCGAGCTCAACCGCGGCCCTGAGACGACCATCGGCGTGATTCCCATCGACTCGATCTTCTCGCCGGTTCGGCGCGTCGCGTACGAGGTCGAGGCCGCCCGCGTCGGGCAGCGAACCGACTACGACAAGCTCGTCCTCGACGTCACCACGGACGGCTCGCTCGACCCACGCGACGCGATCGGCCAGGCCGCCGAGATCCTCATCCGCCAGCTCGCGATCTTCACGGATCTCGACGCCATCGAGGGGCTCGCCGAGGCAACGGCGGAGGCCGCAGCGGAAGCGCCCGTAATGCACGGGATGGAGAACTTCCCGATCGAGGAGCTCGAGCTCGGTGTCCGCTCCTACAACTGCCTGAAGCGTGTGGGTATCGAGACCATCGGTGACCTCACCTCCAAATCGGAGAACGAGCTCGTCGCGATCCCCAACTTCGGTCGCAAGTCGATCGAGGAGGTCCGCTCAGCACTCGGCGCGCACGGGCTGACCCTCAAGGGCGAGGACCTCGTCTGACGTTATGCGCCACCAGCGGTCCGGCAAGAAGCTCGGGCGGGACTCCGCCCATCGCAAGGCGCTCTACTCGAATCTCGCGAGCGCTCTGATCGAGCACGGCCGGATCTCCACGACCGAGGCCAAAGCGAAGGCGGTCAAGCCGTTCGCCGAGAAGATGATCACGTTGGGTAAGCGCGGCGATCTCCATGCCCGCCGGCAGGCACTCGCCGCGCTTCGCTCGAACGACGTCGTCCACAGGCTTTTCGCGGACGTCGCTCCGCGGTTCGCGGATCGGCCGGGCGGCTACACGCGCATCGTGCGGCTGGGTCAGCGCCAGGGCGATGCCGCCGAGATGGTCTATCTGGAGCTCGTCGACTACGAGCCCGTCGCCACGCCGTTCGCTGCAGCTCGCGCCTCGCGCGAAGAGGCCCCGTCCGAAGCGTAGTATCGCTCGGCCGGAGTACGCTGACCGCGTGCTCTTCCTGATCGGCGTTCTCCTCGCGATATTCGTCCTGCCTGCGCCGTGGGGGCTCGTCGTGGTGGCCATCGGGGCGATGCTCGACGTCGCAGAGACCGGCCTCTTCCTCTGGTGGTCGAAGCGGCGCAAGGCTGCGGTCGGCCTAGACTCGTTCGTCGGGCGGAAGGCCGTTGCGGTCGATGCTCTCTGGCCTGAGGGTCAGGTCAAGGTCGACGGCGAGATCTGGAAGGCTCGATGCGACGGCGGCTGCGATCCCGGCACCGCGGTCGTCGTTCGTGCGATCGATGGCCTGACCCTCGTGGTCGAGCCGGCTTGACGTGAGACGCGCGGTTTCGGGTGTCCTGTTCGCGGCTCTTGCCACCGCTGTCGTCGCAGGAGCCGGCGCGCGCGACTGGGAGACCCGCGCACCGCTCCCGCTCGCACGCACTGAGGTCGCGGCTGCGACGGTGGGGAGCGACATCGTCGTCCTGGGTGGCTTCACGCTCGATCGAGGCGCGTCGCGGCGTGTTGACGCTTACTCGCCATCGCAGGACCGATGGCGTCGCCTCCCGGATCTGCCGATCGGCGTGCACCACGCGATGGCCGTCGGCGCGAGCGGTCGACTTCACGTCCTCGGTGGCTACACGGTCGCGGGTGTTCCGCTGCGGGCGTTCTTCGTCCTCGGGCCAAGCGGGTGGCGCCCGCTTCCGAAGATGCCGTTTCCGCGTGCAGCAGCCGGTTCCGGCGTGGCGGGAAGACAAATCGTGGTCGCCGGAGGGATCGGCGTGAACGGGCGACTCGCACGAAACGCGCTGTCCTTCGATCTACGCACGAATCGCTGGTCCGTCATTCCGGGTCCGACACCGCGCGAGCACCTCGGCGTGACGGCGCTTGCGGGAACGGTGTACGCGGTCGGCGGGCGAACAGCCGGTCTGGACACGAATCTCCTCACGTTCGAGAGCTACCGTCCGGGAGATCGCGCGTGGCGCAGGCTCCAGCCGGTGCCGGATCCTCGAGGAGGCACAGGGGCGGCCGCACTTCCGGGCATCGTCGTGTCGGCGGGCGGCGAAGAGCCCGGCGGGACGATCCCCGAGGTGCTTGCGTATCGCCTCTCTCAGCGCCGCTGGGTACAACTCGATGACCTACCGACTCCACGCCACGGTGTTGGTGTCGCCGCGCTCGAGGGCCGCGTCTTCGTGATCGGCGGAGGCCCGGAGCCGGGGCTCACTGTCAGCAGCGCGAACGAGGCTCTCCTGGTCGCAGGTTGAAGCTCAAGCTGACCCTGGAGTACGATGGGACGGGCTTTCACGGCTGGGCGCGCCAGCCTGGCCTGCGCACTGTCGAAGGGGTGCTTCGCGACGCCTTCGATGCCACCTTCCCGCGCTGGGACGGCCTCGCCGTTGCCGGCCGAACCGATACGGGAGTGCACGCCACCGGGCAGGTTGCGAGTGTCGATGCCGAGGGCGGGCCGCCGCCGGAACAGGCGGCAGAGGCGCTCAACGCCTCGCTTCCGGAGGACGTGTGTGTCCTCGTGGCGGAAGAGATGCCGGAGGACTTCCACGCGCGCTTCTCGGCTCGCTCGCGCTCGTATCGCTACCGCGTCCGCGCCGGCGGAGCCCGGCGGGCGCTCGAGGCACGGCGAGCGGTGTTGTGGCCTCGGCCGGTCGATGTCGTCGCCCTCGAGGAGGCCGCCGCGCTCATTCTCGGCGAGCATGACTTCCGCGCCTTCACACCGACCGAAACGCAGCACGACGTGTTCCTCCGTACCGTGCTCGCAGCAGGGTGGGAGTACGACGGCGATCGACTCGACTTCACCATCACCGCGGACAGCTTCCTTCGGCACATGGTCAGGACGCTCGTCGGAACGATGCTCGAAGCCGGCACGGACGCGCCCTCTCGCATGCAGTCGCTGCTCGACGGCGGCACGCGGCCGGATGCAGGTCTCACGGCTCCTCCATGGGGCCTCTACCTAGAGCGCGTGCAGTACTGAGTAGCATCGAAGAGTGCGCTTTCCTGTCGTCCTGTTCGACCTCGACGGCACGCTGATCGACTCGGGGCCGATCATCCTCGCTTCGATGGAGCACTCGGTCCGGACGGTGCTCGGACGCGAGATTCCGCGCGAAGAGCTCGGGCTCACGATCGGCGGCCAGGGGATCGTCGCCCAGATGCACGCGATCGACGCCGAGCGGGCGGACGAGCTCCTGGAGGTCTACAAGGAGCACAACGACGGTCTCCACGACACGCTCGAGGCGTTCGACGAGCTCCTCGCGCTCCTCCCTCGGCTCAAGGCGGAGGGGAGGAAGCTCGGCATCGTGACCGCGAAGCGCCATCGCACGGCGGCTCTCGCGCTCGAACGGTTTCCAACGCTGAGAGACGAGATCGACGTCGTCGTCGCGCACGAGGACACCGACCGCCACAAGCCGGACCCCGATCCCGTGCTCTTCGCGATCGAGAAGCTCGACGGCACTCCCGCGGAGGCGGTCTACGTCGGGGACTCGCCGTTCGACATCCAGTCCGCGAAGGCGGCCGGTGCGTTCGCGGTGGCCGTCTCGTGGGGAGGAATCCACCCGGACGAGCGGCTGCTCGCAGAGGAGCCGGACGCGTTCGTCCGCTCGCCCGAGGAGCTCCTCCGTGTCCTCTAAGACGCTCGCGCCTGCCGCGCGCGCCGCCGAGCTACGACGCCTGATCCAGCACCACCTCTACCGCTACCACGTCCTCGACGACCCAGAGATACCGGACAGCGCCTACGACGCGCTCTTCGACGAGTTGCAGGCGCTCGAGGAGCATAACCCGGCGCTCGTTGTCCCCGACTCGCCCACCCAGCGCGTGGGCGCACCGCCCGCCGAGGGCTTCCGCAAGGTCGACCACCTCTCGCCGATGGGCTCTCTCGAGAAGGTGACGACTGGCGAAGCGCTCGCCAAGTGGGCGGACGACGTCCGCAAGCGGCTCGGCACCGACGAGCCCGTCGCGTACGTGATCGAGCCGAAGATCGACGGGTCGGCCGTGTCGCTCGTCTACGAGAGGGGCGCCTACGTTCGTGGAGCGACGCGCGGCGACGGACTTCGTGGTGAGGACGTGACTGGAAACCTGCGCACGATCGAGGCGATCCCGCTGCGGATGCTCACGCCCGACGACGGCTCGGTCCCGGATCTGGTCGAAGTCCGTGGCGAGATCTACTTCCCGCTCGAGGGCTTCGAGCGATTCAACGAGGCGCAACTCGCAGCGGGACGGAAACCTGCGCCGAACGCCCGCAACGCGGCAGCCGGCTCCCTGCGACAGCTCAATCCCGCTGTCACGGCGGAGCGGCCGCTCTCGATCTACGTCTACGGAATCGGCGTACTACAAGGTGACAGGCCGCAGACTCAGTGGGAAGCGCTCGCCTGGCTCCGTGAGCACGGCTTCCGTACGAACCCCGACGCGGAGCGCCTCGAGTCGATCGACGAGGTCGCCGAGGCGTGCAGCGCGTGGGAGTCGAAGCGCAGCGAGCTTGGCTACGAGATCGACGGCATCGTGATCAAGGTCGACTCGTTCGACCAGCAGGAACGGCTCGGCTCGCTGCACGAGCGTCCACGCTTCGC
>DASTEM010000200.1:0-2916 GCA_035709545.1 Gaiellaceae bacterium
GCTCAGAGCCACAAGGCTGTTCCTGCCGGTCATGAGCGGTCAGCGAACGCGGGCGAAGCGGTGCACGGCCTCGAGGAGCTCCTTGCTCTTGGTCTCCGCCTCTACCGGGTCACCCGAGGCCAGGGCGCCAGCGACGCAGTGGTTCACGTGGTCGTCGAGGATCGTGAACGCGAGGCTCTCGAGAGCCGTGTTGACTGCGGCGATCTGCGTGAGCACGTCGATGCAGTAGCGATCCTCCTGGATCATCCGCTCGATCCCGCGCACCTGGCCTTCGATCCGGTGGAGGCGCGTGACGAGCTTCGGCTTGTCCGCGGCATAGCCGTGTTTGTGCGTCTCGGTCTCGCTCATGTCGCTACTCCTTCGCGGGCGGAGCGGAAGCGGCGCAAGCGGAGCGAGTTCGTCACCACGAAGAGGCTCGAGAACGCCATAGCCGCGGCCGCGACGATCGGGTTGAGGAGGCCCGCGACGGCGAGCGGGATTGCGGCGACGTTGTAGGCAAAGGCCCAGAACAGGTTCCCCTTGATCGTCCGCAGCGTTCGCCGCGCAAGCGCGATTGCGTCCGCCGCAGCGCGAAGATCGCCGGAGACGAGCGTGATGTCGGAAGCCTCGATCGCGACATCCGTGCCGGTGCCGATCGCGAGCCCGAGGTCTGCTTGCGCCAGAGCAGGCGCGTCGTTGATGCCGTCGCCCACCATCGCGACGACCTCGCCCGCCTGTTGGAGCCGGCGCACCTCGGCGGTCTTGTCTTCCGGATACACCTCGGCAAGGACTCGCTCGATGCCGACCTCTTGGGCGACGCGCTCCGCAACCTCGCGGCTGTCGCCCGTGAGCAGGACAGGGGTGAGTCCGAGCCGCCGTAGCTCGGCGATCGCCTCCGGGCTCGTGCGCTTGACGGCGTCGCGGACAGCGAGTGTTGCGCGGGGCGTCCCGTCCCATGCGACCGTGATCGTCCCGTCGCGGCGCCCGACTTCCACCTTGTGACCGTCGACCATGCCTAGAACGCCGACGCCCGGAACGTTGCGGAAGCCGGTGACGGCGGGGAGCTCGCCGAGCTCGTGCTGCGCGGCACTGGCGACCGCTTGCGCGATCGGATGCTCCGAAGCCGCCTCGACCGCGCCGGCAAGACGCAGGATTTCGGTTCGGCTCGCTCCGTCGAGCGGAGTCACCTCGGCTAGCTCCATGCGGCCCTCGGTGACGGTACCCGTCTTGTCGAGAACGATCGTCCCGATCTTGCGCGTCTGCTCGAGGATCTCCGGGCCCTTGATCACGATGCCGAGCTGAGCGCCCCGCCCCGTCCCGACCATGAGCGCGGTCGGCGTCGCGAGGCCGAGCGCGCAGGGGCAGGCGATGATCAGGACCGCCACCGCAGCGGTGAATGCCTCCCCCGCCGAGAAACCGATGAGCAGCCAGCCCGCGAGAGTGCCGAGCGAGATAGCGATCACGACCGGCACGAACACCGCGGAGACGCGGTCGGCGAGCCGCTGCACCGGTGCTTTCCCCGACTGCGCCGCCTCGACCAGTCGAGCGATCTGCGCGAGAGCCGTTTCTGCGCCGATCTTCGTGGCACGAACGACGAGGCGACCGTAAGTGTTGACGGTCGCGCCGGCGATCTCGGAACCGGGCCCGACCTCGACCGGCAGCGACTCGCCGGTGAGCAACGACTGGTCGATCGCCGACTCTCCCTCGAGCACGACGCCGTCGGTCGGGATCTTCTCTCCGGGCCGTACGACCATCGCGTCGCCCTCGGCGACCTGCTCGATCGGGATCGAGATCTCAGCGCCGTCTCGGAGGATTCGCGCCTCCTTGGCGCCGAGCTCGAGCAGCTTGCGGATCGCCTCGCTCGATCGCCTCTTGGCGCGCGCCTCGAGGAAACGGCCGAGCAGGATGAGTGTCGTGATCACCGCTGCGACCTCGAAGTACGTGTCCGCGTCCAGGTCTCCGAGGAGAACGGCCGCCGACCAGAGATAGGCGGCAAGTGTCCCGATGGAGATGAGGGTGTCCATCGTGGCGGCCACGTAGCGGGCGCTCTGGAGCGCAGCCCGGTGGAAGCCGATTCCGCTCCAGACGACGACCGGCGTCGCGAGCGCGAGTGCGATCCACTCCCAGCCCCGGAACTGAAGCGACGGGATCATCGCGAGGGCCGCGAGCGGCGCGGTCAAGACGACAGCGACCGTCAGTCGGCGACGAAGGAGTGCGATGGGCTCGTCATCGTGATGCGCGCGCGATTCGTCGACTGCGTGCGCGTGATAGCCCGCAGCCTTGACCGCGGAAACGAGGTCATCGACCGTCACCGTTGAGTCGCACTGGACGGTGGCCTGCTCGGTCGCGAAGTTGACCGTCGCTTCGACACCGTCGAGCTTGTTCAGCTTGCGCTCGATGCGCCGCACGCACGAGGCACACGTCATGCCTTCGAGGTCGAGCCGAACTTCCTTGCGGAAACCGGCCTCGCGTGTCGCGGCCGACGTCACGCGGCTTCGTACCCTGCCTCGGCGATCGCTGCCCTCAGCCCGGCATCGTCGAGCTCGAGCCCCTTGATCGTCACGACTTTTGTGTCGAGGTCGACGTCGACGTCCTCCACGCCCTCGACCTCGGAGACCTCCTCGCGAATCGAAATCGCGCAGTGGGCGCAATGGATCGCGGGGACGCTGTAGGCGACGGTCTGGCTCACGGTTCTCCTCTCGTCGGGCGGAACTGGAGGATTATACCCCATTGGGGTATGCTCGAGGCTCCTGCAAAGCGACGCTAGGGACCGGCCTTCGGTCCGTCCGGCGGCCGACTCGCCAGTCTCACCGCAACGTAGACGACCGCACCGACAACGACCGCCCAGGCGAACATCGTGAAGCTCATCCAGAGCCAATCCCAACCGCTCATCCAGTGGTACACAGCTCTCTCCTTCGAATCGGTGCGGACAGAGTG
>DASTEM010000201.1:0-3943 GCA_035709545.1 Gaiellaceae bacterium
GACCGTGGGCGAGAAGAAGCGAGATTGCCGGCGCCAACGCGACGAGGAGCCGAGCACGATGACATCGGCGCCTCGAGACGCGGCCTCGTCGACGATCGCGTGCCCTATCGAGCGCGCACGCACGACGTCTGCCCGCACGTCGACACCATGGTCCTCGCCGAGGAGACGAGCCTCCTCGAGTGAGGCGTCGACCCGCGCGGCAACGTCTGCCGGAAGCGGACCCTCGAGCTCGAACTCGCGCGGGACGCGAACCACGGTGATGGCCTCGATCGCAGCGCCGTGCTCCTTCGCGAGCGCGATCGCCGTCGCGACCATCTCCTCCCCGATGTCTCCGAGCTTCATCGGCACGAGGATGCGACCGAACTCAGCTCCTCGCGGAAGCGCATCGCGGGGAGCAACGTGTTCGAGCAGCCCACGGCGCTGCGATCGACGGACTGCAGCGAACACGACGAGGCCGACAACGAGCCAAGCCGAGCCGACGTACCGCGCGCCAGCGTGCGTGACGAGAGCGAGCACCCAAATCGCCGCGGTGAGCGGTGCGCCGACGAGAGCGGCGACGGGAACCGAAGCTCCGCGAAACGAGATGCTCGGGCCGACCCGAAACGGCCGCTCGAGCGCAGGCTCGCGCATCCTGAGTCGGATGACCGCGAGTTGCGCGGCCGTGAACGCGATCAGAACCCCGAACGAGTAGGCGGACGCGAGGAACGCCGGGTCACCGCTGGCTGCGATCTCGGTCACCAGGATGAATGCGATCCCCAGGCCGGCCGCGATCAGGATCGCCTCGCTCGACACGAGCGCGCGCCGCTCGAGTCGAGCGAACTCGCGCGGGAGTCCACCATGTTCCGCTAGCGAATGCGTGAGTCGCGTGATCCCCGAAACGGAGGTCGTGACAGCAGCGAGCAGGATGAGTGCCCCCGAGACGCCGACGACGACGCGAAGGACGTCGACGAGCACCGACGGCAGCTCGCCCTCGAACGCCGCCGCAATGCCGACGAGCGGTGCCTCGAGCCACTCTTCGCCGAGCGCGGTCTGCCCACCCGTTACCGGGTACGCGGAGAGACCGATCGCTGCGATCAGGACCGTGACGACGACCACGAGGCCGATCGCGGAGAAAAGCGAGCGCGGGAGCGTCCGCCCCGGCTCGCGGGTCTCCTCGGCGAGGTTGGCGACCGTCTCGAGTCCTGTGTACGCAAGCATCGCAAGCGGCAAGGCGAACGCCAGATCACCCCAGTCCTGGCCTGAAGCGAAGCCGAAGCCTTCGCCGAGCACCTCCGGCGAGAGCAGAAAGGCGAGGCCGAGCACGACGAGCGTGCTCTGCACGACGAGGTCGAGGACGGCGACACCGAGCGCACCGGTCTGGAGCCTGGTGCGGCGAGAGAGCCGTATCCCGGCGATACCCGCGATCAGCGCACAGCCGACCACCGCGTCCCACGGCTCCTCGCGCAGCGTCGGGGCCGAGATCGTCTCGGCGAGGTAATGGGGGACGAAGAGCGCCGAGAGCGCCATGACGATGAGGAAGTCGAGGAACAACACCCACCCCGTGACGAAGCCGGCGAGATCGTTGAATGCACGCCTGACGAACGTCGCGGCGCCGCCCGTCTCGGGAATCGCGGCCGTTCCCTCCGCATACGAGAGCGACACCAGGACGAAGAGGGCGCCGGTGAGGAGGAGCACGAGCGGGGTGAGCCCGAGAGCCGCGGCGGCGACGATCCCGAGGGCGATGTAGAGCGACGACGCGATCTCGCCGTACCCGACCGCGAACAGCGACGGCGCGTCGAGCACGCGCTCGAATCCACGCAGCTTACGAGCCACGCCGTCTCCGTTCGAAAGCGAGGCGGGCAACGCCGAGAGCGATGAACAGCCCGCCCAGGACGAATCCGACCGCGCCCCCGCCCGCAGCCGCCGTCCGCACGAGGAGAGCGATCCCGATCCCGACGAAGGCGACCGAGAAGCCCACGACCGCCCAGGAGTAGACCTTCATGCCGCCTCCGACGCGGTCACGAGCACGCGACAGTGCGCATGCTTGAGGACGTAGTCGGCGGTCTTCCCGAAGACTGCGGCTTGTGAGGCGGTAAGCCCGCTGCGGGGCGAGCCGAGCACGATGATCTCGGCATCTCGTGCGTCCGCCTCGGCAACGATGGCCACACCGGCCGAGCGTGCGCGCTCGAGCCGCGTGAGTACCCGCACGCCGTACGAGTCGCCGATCGCCGCCGCCTCGTCGAGCTTACGGTTCCCCTCCAGCTCGAGCTCCCGGATCTCGTCAGCCAGTGGTCGGTCGAGCGGGATCTCGAGCACGTTCAGCGCCACGATCCGAGCGCCGCGTTCCGCGGCGAGACGGCAGGCGACGTCCATCGCTGCGTCCGACGACCGCCCCGTCGTGACCGGGACGAGCAACCGGCGGTATTCGAGCGCGAGTGCAGCCCCGATCGCCGGCGGCGCCTTGACGGTGGCGCGCAGCGGCTCGCGGACGACCCACTTCCGGTACACGAGGTAGACGGCGAACCCGACCGCGAGCCAGGCGAGACCCGCGTAGCGCGTCGCGGGCGTCTGGACGACGACGACGATCCAGGCGAGGCCTGTCCCGAGAGCTCCGAGCAGCGCGAACAGCGGCCACTCGACGCCGAACAGACGCAGGTTCGGCCGTCCCCGGAAGGCAAGCTCCTCCTCGCGATCGCGATACCGGAGGACGACGAGGGAGACGTGCGCGATCGTGAACGAGAGCATCGCGCCGAACGAGTACATCGTCCCGAGAAAGTCGACCTGGCCCGGGATCAGGGTGAGGATCGAGACCAAGCCTGCGAAGACGACGAGCGAGAGCCACGGCGTCTTGAGCTTCGGGTGCAGCCGGCGGAACGTCTCCGGAAGTTGGCGGTAACCGGCCATCGCGTAGGTGATCCGTGATGCGCCGATGACGCCGGCGTTGGTGGCGATGAAGAGGATGGTCGCCGCGAGGATGCCGACGTAAATCTCAAGGGAGTCGAGCAGCCACTGTTGCTCGATCCCGAGGTTCTGGACGACGCCGAGAATCGGGTCGTTCGCGAACCCGCCTTCCTCCGGCGGCAGACCGAGCTTGGTCTCGTACTCGCCGCCGACCTTCTCCACGGGTAGCGCGGAGAGCGCGATCGCCGGCAACGTGAAGTAGATGGCGAACACCGCAACAGCCGTGTAGAGGTACGAGCGGGGGACGTTGCGCACGGGATCCCGTGCCTCCTCGGCGAGATTCGAGACCGTCTCGATCCCGGTATAGGCGATCATTCCGACCGGGATTGCGAGTGCGAACTGGCTCCACGTGGGGGCGGTCCCCCAGATCACGTTCTCGGTGAGCGTCTCCGGGCTGAAGATCAGCGCGAACCCGATGATCACGAGGAGCACCTGAGTGGAGAAGTCGATGACGGAGAGCGTGATGTTGAGGCCCGCGGACTCCTTCACCCCGACGACGTTGATCGCGACGAGGACGACGATGACGACGGCGCCCACGATGATGTCCCAAGGGTTCGTGCGCAGCGGCTCCCAGAAGATCGAGAGGTAGTGCGGCACGAAGAAGGCCGAGATCGAGATCGTGATCACGTAGTTGAGCATCTGGGCCCACGCGGCACCGAAGCTCACCAGCTCGTTGAACGCGTGGCGCGCGAAGCTCGACGATCCTCCTGCTTCAGGGAAGCGAACCGTGCCCTCCGCGTAGGTCAGCGTGGTGCAGGCGAAGATGAGGCCGGCGATGACGAAGACGAGCGGCGTCAGCCCGAGCGCGAAGGCCGCGGTTACGCCGAGCGCGTAGTAGATCGAGGAGCCGACGTTGCCGTAGACGGTCGCGAAGAGCGCGGGCGCGCCGAGCACGCGCTCGAGCTCGACCTCACGCCTGCGGTAACGGCGCCCCGGCACGGCGGCGAAGCCTACAAGTGCGAGGGGCCGGCGTCGCCGGCCCCTCGCGTTCGTTTCTATCCAG
>DASTEM010000202.1:0-6442 GCA_035709545.1 Gaiellaceae bacterium
GCGGAGTGGCGCGCGCTCGACGTGGAGCCGCCAAAGGATCGCGACTTTGCACTCGGCCTCGGCCCTGTCGTCGTCACGCCCGACGATCCTGACGCTCGTCGGGCCCGAGGCGTCTTCCCCGACTTCGACTGGATGGCCGCCATCGATTTCGCTGCCGCCGGCACCGTGCTCTTTCCCGGAGACATCGTTGCTTGCCCAGCCGCAGAGCCGGTCGAGGGCGTCGAGGCGGGAGCGACCGTCCAGGTGCGGATCGACGGAATCGGCGCCCTCGAGCAGCGCGTGGCCGGCTGACGTGGAGCTCTTGATCGACTGGGACGGGACGGTCACCGAGGGTGACACGCTGCATGCGGCGATCGAGGAGTTCGGCGATCGCGACGTTTTCATCGAGATGGAGTCCGAGATCGGCCGGCAGCTCACGCTGCAAGAGGTCATCGCGGTTGAGATGGCCACCATTTGCGCTCCGCTCGACGAGGTCGTCGCGTTCCTGGTCAGGAACATTCCGCTCCGCCCTGGCTTCGCCGAGCTCGTTGTCCAGCGAGATCCCGTTGTCATCTCGATGGGGTTCCATGAGCTCATCGAGCCGCTTCTCGCCCGCGACGGCATCCATGTCCGTGTGGTCGCGAATCGCCTCGATCCGCAGCCGGACGGATGGCGGGCGATCTTTCGTGCGCAGTCGGTTTGCGACGTCTGCGGCGAGCCGTGTAAGCGCTCGGACGTAGCCGGTCTTGGAGACTTCGTCTACGTAGGGGACGGCTACTCCGACCGGTGCGTGGCCCGCGTAGCATCGCGCGTCTTTGCTCGCGACGGCCTTGCCGCGCACCTAGCCTCGAACCGCATCCCCTTCGAGCCGTTCGAGGACTTCCACGGGATCGAACACTCGCTCTGACTCGTGCTGCTCGAGGTTCCCGAGCCGTACGACTTCGAGCTCTCGACGGCACGCTTCCGCGACTTCGGCTCCGATCGGGCGACCGTCTGGCACGAAGGTGGGCTCCATCGCGTAGTCGCCGGCCGGGAAGTCCGCATTGCGTCCGCTGCAGGTGGTGTCTCGGTCGAGCCCGGAAGCCCCGAGGCCGCTCGAGAGGTTGCACATCTGCTCGGGCTCCCGTTCGACCTTGACGCATTTCGCCGTTGGGCGGGGGGTGACGCCGAGCTGGGCAGGATCGTCGATGCGCTCCCCGGCTTTCGTCCGACCCTGAGCCCGGATCCGTTCGAGGCGCTGGTGATCGCGATCACCGCGCAGCAGATCTCGCTGCACGCGGCAGCCTCGATCCGCGCCAACCTCGTGGAGCGCTTCGGCGTCCGTCACGACCGGGCGTGGGAGTTCCCGACGCGCGAGCGCGTGGGCCGGGTGCGTCCGGCAGAGCTCACCGTGCTCGGATTTTCGCGCTCGAAGGCGGACTACGTCCTCGAGCTCGCGCACTCCGATCTCGATCTCGGCGCGCTCGCCGAGAAATCGGACAACGAGGTCATCGAGGCGCTGACAGCGGTCCGCGGACTGGGACGCTGGACGGCCGACTGGTTCCTGGCGCGCCACCTCGCGCGGCCGCATGCGTGGCCTGCCGGCGACCTCGGCGTGCGAAAGGCGGTCTCGACGTTTTACGCTGCCGGTCGTCTGGTGTCGATCGAGGAGGTCCGCGGCATGGGCGAGCGGTTCGCGCCCTTTCAGAACCTGTCGGCGCAGTTCCTGCTCATGGGCGCGAGAATGGCTGGATGAACGCTCGCCTGCGGCGCGAGCCGGCTGAGGTTGGCACGTGAACGTCCGTCGCGCGGTCCCGGACGACTACGAGGCGATCGCCGAGCTCTGGCGCGACTTCGACCACGAGATCCCTCCGCCCATCCACCAAGGTCCGTCCGATCCCGAGAAGGAGCTCGCCGAGGTGTCGGAGATCCTCGCGTCGGAGATCGCGTTCGTCGCCGAGGACGACGACGGTGAGCCCGTCGGCTTCGCGCTCGCGAGGCGGCGAACGCCGAAGCTCGCGACGCTCACCGATCTGTACGTCGCCCGCGAAGCTCGTCGTTCCGGAATCGGCACCGAGCTCATGCGAGAAGTGCTCTCCGCCCTTCGGGCACAGGGCATCGAGCACGTCGATCTCGAGGTCGTCGCCTCGAACACGGTTGCCCGCTCGCTGTACGGGCGCTGGGGCTTTCGCGACGAGGTCGTCGTCATGACCGCCTCGGTCTCGGAGCTCGAGACCCGGATCGGCGGCCAAGAAGCTTCCTCCTTCGGCTCGATCCACCTCCAATCCGACAACCTGAGCGGAGTCGAGCAGGCCGTGCGCCAGCTCGTCCCGAGACTCCCCGGCGCATCGCGAGGGTCGCTCGTCGCGCCGCCTCGGAACGGCTGGATCGCCGTGTACGACGACGTCTGCGATCGCAACCCGGACATGCTCCGCCGCCTTGCCCGCGAGCTCTGCGACCGCATGGGAGCGATCACGCTGCTCCTCGGCGTCGAGCGCGACGAACTCGTGCGGATGGTCCTCTTCGAGCGCGGGCGCATCGTGGACGAGTACCTCTCCGTGCCGGAGTTCTACGGCCCTCTCCCGCCGGGCGATGTCATCGGGCTCGCGGCGAACCCTACGGTCGTGTCTCGACTCACCGGCGCCGATCCGGATGCCGTGCGCCGGATCGCACGCACGGCTCCGGCGCCGGCCAACCTTCCGCCCGCGCGAGAGCTTCTCGCCGATCTGGCCGAGGCCGTGGGAGTCGCGGGCGCGGGTCACGGCTGGACCGACGCTCCGGAGCTCGCAGATGCGGTCCTCGTGGAGCGCGCATGAAGGTCTTCTTGCTCCACGGGTGGCCGCTGTCGGAGCGCATGTGGGTGCCGCAGGTCACTGCGCTGCGCGAGTCCGGCTTCGTGCCGATCGTCCCGCACCTGTACAGGCGTGGCTCCTCGATCGACGGTTGGGCGGCTCAGCTTCTCCGTGACCACGATGGGTCGTTCGTCGCCGTGGGCGCGTCGATGGGCGGCTACTGCGCGCTCGCGCTCGCCCGGAGAGCGCCGGAGCGCGTGCTGGGAATGGTGCTCGTTGGGTCGCGGGCGGACGCGGATACCTTCGACCGGCGCCGCCAGCGCGACGATCAGATCGCCGTTCTCCGCGCCCGAGGCGTGCCCGACGACCTGGACACGGAAGAAGAGGCAGAGGACCTGGCGGTCGCCCAAGAAGCGATGCGCGACCGGATGGACCTGTCGGGGGTCGCAGCCTCGTTCGGCGGGCCGCTGCTCGTGTGCGTCGGCGACCAGGACCCAATCGTCTCGGTCGACGAATCGCGCGAGCTCGCGTCGAACGCGCTCGACGGATCGATCAAGGTCTTCCCGGGAGCGGGCCATTTCCTGAGCATCGACCAGCCCGAGCTGTTCACCCAGGCTCTCCTCGAGTTCTTGAGCCAGTGGAAGACGTGACGCTCGAGGAGCTCCGCCGACGCCTCGGCGACGGCGACTTCCTTCTCCTCGACGTGCGGACGGCTCCGGAGTTCGCCGGCGACGCGGGCGCTCACTGCGACCCGCGTCAGGGGCATATCCCCGGCGCTGTGAATCTCCCGCTCGAGCGACTGCTCGAGTGCCGCAGTGCTAACGATGTTCGCGCGTTCGTTGGATTACCCGAGGGTGCCGAGGTCATCGCCTACTGCCACACGGGGACGCGATCTGACTTTGCCGCCCAGGTTCTTCGAGGCGCGGGCTACGAGGCGCGGAACTACGCGGGCTCGTGGCACGAGTGGTCGCGCGTGGTTCCCTCCTAGCGAGCCGCTGCCTCTCGGAGAAACGCCGCGCACAGGGCGTGACCCTGGTCGTTCGACCGCGTGATCTCCGAGGTGGCGGACTCGATGAACGCCTCCGCTGTCATCGGTAGATCGTGGGGTAGCTCGCTCGCCCATGCCTTCAACATCGGCAGCGTCACCTCCGCGTGGAACTGGATGCCCCAGGCTGGCTGTGCGAGCCGGAACGCCTGAGTGCAGACGTCGCTGCGGGCAAGCTCGACCCCTCCGCCTGGGATCTCGAACGTGTAGTGGTGCCACTGGAACACCGTCGGCCGGGGAGAGAGGACGCCGAGCACGGGGTCGGCGGTGCCCGCCGCGGTCAGCTCGACATCGAGCCAGCCGATCTCGGGTGTGCTCGCGGGTCCGACCTTCGAGCCGGCCGTGCGCGCCAGCATCTGCGCGCCGAGACAGACGCCGATGACCGGAACCCCCTCGGACAGCACGTCCCCGAGGAACTCTTCCTCTCGCCCGAGCCATGCGAAGTGGTCGTCCTGGTCCGGGTGCATGGCGCCGCCGAAGACCATCACGGCGTCGTAGAGACGCGCGGCGTCGGGCGGCTCCCCCTCTGGAACCGACCAGCGCTCGAGGTCGTATCCCGCTGCCTCGACGACCTCGTCGAAGACGCCGCCGGGAACGCTCGGCCCGTGAGTGACAGAGAGAACGCGCACGCGGCGACTGTAGATGTAATGCTTCCGACTGGTTAGGGGACACGAAAGAGGGGTATGGACAGCTCATGCCGATCGTCACACAGTGCACCGTGCCGGGATGCGAGACGCTGACGATGGGACCGCTCTGCGTCGAACACGATCAGCGGGCGTCAGTGGCGCTCGTGCCCACTCGAACCGTGCACGAGTTCACGAACGAGACTTCACACACGGTGGTCGTCGGAGACCCGTCGGTTCGCGGGTTCAGAAGAGCGTCGGAGCGGCGGGTGGCGGCTCGATCTCTCCGTTAGCCGGAACCCCGGCGCGGTCGAGCAAGTCGCGGAGGATCATCGCGCTGCGCGGCGCGAAGTCGTCGCGGGTGTTGTTGAAGGGCGACAACAGGTTCGCTAGTCGTCGGTCTGGCGAGAGCACATGCGCGCAAGCGAGCTTGACCTCCTGTCGGAGCTAGCCGTGGGTGGTAGCGGACACGCTTACGGCTGCGACGCTCGACTCCAGTGTTGACCGCCGTCCGTGCTCTTGAACAGACCGACATCGGGTGTCAGGGCGTAGAGCACGCTCGGGTCGCGTGGGTCGACCTCGAGATCGTACGGCGACCGACAGTCCGGAACGAAGCCGCGATTGATTGGCCGCCGGCTTCGGCCACTGTCGCGACACTTGATGATTCCTTCGCAGTACGTGACTGCGTACATCGTTCCCAGACTGGTCGGGTCGACCGTAATCGCGTGGACATGTCCGTCGCGGTCGTCCGGGCCGCTGTACACGTGCCGCGACGCGCTGCCGTTCTTGGTTGAACAGATCCCGATCCCCGTTCCTACGTAGAGCACCCCCGGCGTGAGCGGGTCGAAGGCGGTGGTCGCGATCTCTCCGCCGTACTTGCTCGGCGTCATTGCTCCGCGCCACGTTCGACCACCATCAGTACTCCTGAACAAGCCCCGGACTTCGACGTTGGCGTAGAGGTGGTTCGGCCGGTCGGGCTCGATCGCGAGATCAGTGACCGGCCCTTCAGGGAGTTCCAGCTTGCGCCATCGATCTCCGCCGGTCCGACGCCGGGCGCTCGTCAGTCAAGGGACATTTCCGCACACTCGCGGAGGCGGCGGGTCTGTCGCACGAGCACTACGTTGCTGCAGGTATCGCGACCCGATAGACGTGCCACGCGCCGGGGATACCCTTTAGCTCGTGCTCACCGGCATCCTCGTAGGCGAGGCCGGATCCGGCCGTCAGGTCCTTGACCGTCGAGGAGACGAGCACCTCGCCGGGCCCTGCCATCGCGGCAATCCGTGCTCCGATGTTCACAGCCACTCCGCCCACCTTGTCGTTGATCGTCTCGACCTCACCCATGTGTACCCCCGCGCGGACCTCGAGTCCGAGTGAGTGCACTGCGTCGACGATCGCCTGGGCGCAGCGGACTCCACGGGCAGGCCCATCGAAGGTTGCGAAGAATCCGTCGCCTGCCGTATCGACCTCGGTGCCTCGGTAGCGAACGAGAAGGCGACGGATCGTCGCGTGATGGGGTTCCACCAGATCCCGCCATGCTCGGTCGCCGAGAGCGACGACGTGCTCCGTCGAACCCACGAGATCGGTGAATACAACCGTGGCGAGCACCCGATCGAACTCTGCTTCCTCCTCGCGAATAGCTCCGATGAAGCTGCGCAAGTGGTCCAACACAGCGCCGGTGTCACCCATGAAGGGAGCGTGCTCGTCGCCGGGAAGCTCGACAACCTCCGCGCCCGGGATTCTCTCGCCGATGTACCGGGCCTGTTCGACCGCCTCCGAGGTGTCGGCTGTCCGATGCATCACCAGCGTCGGGACACGAACCGTCGGGAGAACAGCCCGGATGTCGAGATCGGCAGCCACTCGGTCGATCGCCAACGCCGCTCCGGGACTCGCCGACAGTCGCGCGTAGCGAGCCCATGCGCGGACTCGGTCCGGGTCGGACTGAATGGGCGACGCCGCCAGATACGTGTCTGTTCTCCAGAACTCCTCCGTTCCCCACTTGTTCTGGATGAGCGACCGAAACGCGT
>DASTEM010000203.1:0-15784 GCA_035709545.1 Gaiellaceae bacterium
AGATGCTTGACCGGAAATTGGCGCGCAGCCGGGGGGGTCACGACCAAGCCGGGCGTCCGCACTTACGCGTCGCGCAGGCTTGAAGCCCGTGCGACGCGCGGGGGTGGCGATCCGGCGCCGCGTCGTGGCCGTCATCCGGCACGCGCGAGGTTCCGGTCACGCACCTGGACGGCGGAAGGCGCAGTCAGGTCTCGAATGCTGCATCGCAGATGACAACATTCGAGACCTGACCCCCACCAAAAAAATTCACCGAGCCGGTGGCGCTTTCGTCCACTCAGCCCGCTGACCGTCCGCTTCCGCGTAGAGCCTACGAGCTGCGCTTCGACCTAATCGCGCTCCGTGCTCGGTGCATCGGGGAAGCTATTGGACGCGGCCGGAGTGGTCAAGGCCGTCGTTCACCGGTTTGCCGCAATTTGCGCTCGATTTCTTCCGGGCGGCCCTGGCCGAGGTTGAACGTAGGATCTCGGCGTGCGCCGCTCCGTCGTGTACAGCGTCGCGGGGGCGACGCTCGGACTTGCCGCGCTCCTGACGCTGCTCGGAGTCGGAGACGACCCGGCGGCGCTCGGGGACGGGCAGGCGTTCGTGTTGGGCGTTGTGCAGGGCCTCACCGAGCTCCTACCGATCTCGTCGTCCGGCCACCTCATTCTCGTCCCCTGGAGCGCCGACTGGACCTATCTGAAGGAGAACGATCGCTTCAACCAGACGTTCGACGTCTCGCTCCATCTCGGGACGCTCGTCGCGGTCGGAGCGTACTTCTGGGGAGACGTCGTCCGGCTCGTCCGTGCGTGGCTCGGCTCCGTCAGGCGCCGGCGCATCGAGTCCGCCGACGAGCGGATCGCCTGGTTCGTGCTCGTCGCCACGATTCCCGCGGGTGCTGTCGGTCTCCTGGGCGAGAACCTGATCGCGGACAACTTGGGCGAACCGTGGCAGATCCTCATTCTCCTCGCCGGCGGCGCCTTGCTCCTGTTCTGGGCCGACCGCTCGCCGCAGAGCAGGGCGATGGGCGAACTGGGCCTGCGACAGGCCGTCGTGATGGGCTTCGCCCAGGCGCTTGCGCTGGCGCCTGGTGTCTCGCGCTCCGGGATCACGATCACCGCGGGACGCTTCATGAAGCTCGATCGCGATGGCGCGGCGCGCTTCTCCTTCTTGCTGCTGCTTCCGACGGTGCTCGGCGCGGTGGCGCTCAAGGGAGTGGGGGACGTCCTTCTCGGCGACCTTCCGAAAGGCTGGCAGGGACCTTTCGTCGTCGGAACCCTCGCCGCGCTCGGCAGCGGTTTGCTCGCAATCGACTGGCTGCTCGGCTTCGTGCGCACCAACACGTACGGTGTCTTTGTCGTCTATCGGCTCGTCGTCGCCGCGGTCGTGCTGCTCGCGATCGTGAGTGGGGTGCGCGAGGCGACCTTCTGAGGCGATGGTAGGAACCCGACCGCCGATCGGGGAGTTCCCCGATGTGGGTGTGGCGGGACGGCGCGACGCTGGAGATGAAAGGAGGTGTCCGTGATGTCCATGGTGCTTCACCTTTCGCAACGGCGCACCGCTCGTCGTCCGACCGAGCGGCGGACGTTTGGACGGAGGATTCGTCGCCTCGGCCTCGGAGCATTCTTTGCGTCGATCGCCGTGAATGCCGCGCTCGGGATCTACGCAGTGCTGGCGCCGGGGTTTGGGGACACCCAAGGGAAGATCCTCGGAACCTCCTTGTGCATTACGGGCGCGGTGCTCCTCGCACTCTCGTGCGAGCCGGCCTGGGAGCGGAAGTTCCTCGGCCCCGTGCCCTATGCCGGAGCTGGCCTGGGAGCCGCGGCCTTCACGCTCGCGATCGTCGGAATGTGGACTGAGCCCGCGAGCGACGTCTACGGAAAGGCCATGGGCTCGACCTTTACGCTCGCCGGGGCGGGCGCCGCCGCGAGTCTTCTCGCACTCGCGCGCCTCGCGCCGCGGCACGGGTGGGTATTCCTCGCCACGCTCGGGCTGCTCGCGCTCGGCGCCGCGCTGGCTGCGCTCGCGCCGTGGCTCGGCGACGACCCGAGCGAGACCTACCTCCGCGCGATGGGGGTCGTGCTCATCACGCTGGCGGCCTTCGCCGTGACCGTGCCTGTGCTGCACTGGATCGATCGCGGGACGCTCGCGACGGCCGACGCCGCGACGACTGCGATTCGGTTCTGTCCGTACTGCGGAAAGACGTCGAGCGGCGACGAAGGCGCCGAGCTGACGTGCGACCGGTGCGGGAGGGTGTTTACGGTCAACCCGTCGAGCTCAACTTGACATAACGCCGCTTCTCGTGCATTTGCGAGTCGAGGTCATCAAGCCGAGGGATTTTCTCGTTTACCCCCTAGACATGGGACGCCGGACGCGAGAGAGTGTCACCTACCGCGTTTAGTTCGTTCCCCCCGCGTGACTCAAGTCGACATCGAAAACATCCTCGGCTTTGAGGACATCCGGGTCTTGCTCGAGCAATCCGAGCAGGCCGGGACTATCCGGGCGTCCGATCTCACCGAGATCACCGAAGCGTACGAGCTCACCGAGCTCGAGCACGACGTGCTGCTGCGTGAGCTCGACCAGCGAAGTATCGAGATCGTCGAGCAGGCGCACTCGGAGACCGTGGTCGCGCTGACCGCGCCTGTGGAAACGACGACCGATGCGCTGCAGCTCTTCCTGCGCGAGGCGGGCCGGCACCAGCTCCTGACGGCCGCTCAGGAGGTCGAGCTTGCCAAGCGCATCGAGCGCGGTGACATGGAGGCGAAAGAGCGGATGATCCAGTCGAATCTGCGTCTCGTGGTCTCCATCGCGAAGAACTACCGCAACCAGGGGCTGCCGTTCCTCGATCTCATCCAGGAAGGGACGCTCGGGCTCATTCGCGCGGTCGAGAAATTCGACTGGCGACGGGGGTTCAAGTTCTCGACGTATGCGACCTGGTGGATCCGCCAGGCCGTCGCACGGGCGCTCGCGGACAAAGCGCGCACGATTCGCATGCCGGTCCACATCGTCGAGCGACTCCAGAAGATCAACCGTGCCGATCGTCTCCTGTGGACGCAGCTCGGCCGTGAGCCGACGCTCGCGGAGATCGCGGACGAGGCGTCCCTGACCGTTCAGCAGGTGCTCGAGGTTCGAGCTGCAGCTCGGGCTTCCACGAGCCTCGACGCCCCGGTCGGCGACGGCGAGGACGCCGTCTTCGGGGACTTCGTCGCCGGCGACGAGCCCCTTCCCGAGGAGGCGGTCGAGCTTCATCTGCGGAGCGAGGCGCTTCGGCATGCGCTCGCGGCTCTCCCGGAGCGTGAGCGCGAGGTTGTCGTGATGCGCTACGGGCTCACGGGCGCGGAGCCGCAGACACTCGAGGAGATCGGCCGGCGCCTCGGGCTCACGCGCGAGCGTGTGCGGCAAATAGAGCTCGAGTCGCTCCGACGTCTTGCCGGCCTGCGCGAGATGCAGGCCGTCGACGCGACCTAGGTCGCAGGCCGCCGGTCGCTCCCGTCCTGCGGAGACCTGCGACCGGCTGACGACGCCCTGCGACGTCAGGTTGGCGCAAGCTGCGGCTCAGGTTCGCAGGTACAGCTCGAGCCCGGGCGCAACCGCGCGCAGCTCCCGCAACGCACGGGCCTCGAGCTGGCGCACCCGCTCGCGCGTGATGCCGAGGTTCGCGCCGACCTCCTCGAGCGTCCGCGGCCGAACGCCGTCGAGGCCAAAACGCTCGATGACGACTCGGCGCTGGCGAGGCTGCAGCTTCGCGAGCGCGTCGAGGAGCTCCGACGAGCGCGCGCGGTCCGCGGTCTCAGCCTCGGGCTGCTGGGAGTGAAGATCGGGGATGAGATCGGCGACGCTCGAATCTCCGTCACCAATCGGCGTCTCCAGGCTCACCGGGTCGAGCACGAGCTCGAGCAGCTCCTGGACGCGCTCCGGAGTGATTCCGATCTCGGCGGCGACCTCGTCGATGGACGGATCGCGGTTCAGCTTCTGCCCGAGCAAGCGCCGGGTCTTCGTGACCTTGCGCACCTGGTCGGCGACGTGAACGGGAAGCCGGATGGTGCGGCCCTGCTCGGCGAGCGCTCGGGAGATCGACTGCTTGATCCACCAGGTCGCATAGGTGGACAGCTTGAAGCCCATCGTGTAGTCGAATTTCTCGACGGCGCGGATGAGGCCGAGGTTTCCCTCCTGGATGAGGTCGAGGAGCGGGACGTCGGCACGCGTGTAGTTGCGCGTTATCGACATCACGAGTCGCAGGTTCGACTCGATGAGCTTGCGCTTCGCGGCCTCGTCGCCAGCGTCCTTGCGGCGGGCGAGCTCGCGCTCCTGCGGCGGCGTGAGAAGCCGCCCATCGCCGATCTGGCGCACGTACAGCTTTAGCGGATCGTCGGGACTCGGACCGGCGAGATCGGGTCGCTCTCGCGACACCGGCTCATCGGCCGTCACGGGTGCTTCCTCTTCCGCTGGATCGAAGAGATGCTCGGCGGCGTGCCCTTCCACGGCGGATGTATCGACCGCGATGTTGCCCCGCTTGAGGGATGACATCTCTCCGACGAGGGATCGAGCGCTCGAGCGCGAAGCCGATCGAAGGTCTGTAACGAGGTCTTCCAAACAGTGACCTCATGTTCGTCGTCTACGGTTTCGAGTGGCGTCCGATCCCAGGAGTCGAAGAGCGGTTCATGTGCGGCATAGCTGGTTACAGCCTCGGTCCTGATTCGACCGTCGAGCGAACGCTCGCGGCGCAGGCTCTGCTGGCTGGGATTGCAGAGCGCGGGGCGGACGCGGTCGGATACGCATGGCGCGGCGATCGGCCCGCCATCGAGGTGACGAAGCTACGCGGTGGCGCGAGCGCTCTCCTGGACGAGATCGCCCTCCCCTCCTCTGCCCACCAAGCGCTCATCCACGTTCGGGATTTCACGAAGGGTCATCCGGAGATCGCGGCCAACAACCATCCGATCCGGCATGGCTCCGTCGTCGGGATCCACAACGGCATCATCAAGAACGACGATGCACTGTTCGCGCGGTACGGGATCGAACGCGCGGAGTCTGACATGACGGTCGATTCAGAGGCGATCTTCGCGCTCGTCGAGCACCATGGCCACGACGCGCGCGCGCTTACGCAGCTGCGCGGCGCGATGGCGGCGGCGTGGATGGACGAGCGCGACTCGGCCACGCTCTACCTCGCGCGCGGTCGTCTCCGGCCCCTCCTGATCGGACGAAGCGACCACGAGCTCTACTTCGCGTCTACCCGACGGGCGCTTCGCATCGTCGAAGCGGCGCTCCGAACGCGTCTCCGGGTTCACGAGGTGCGCGAAGGTCGCCTCCTGCGTGTGGTTCAGGGAGTGATCGTCAGCCAGCGGCGCTTCCGCCCCGATCGCCGCTATCGCGACGTGGACTATCCCTCTCCCGTCAGGGCTCCGCGCGAAGCCGTGTCCTGCCTCGAGCGGCTCGCAGCGCTCGCGTCAGCCGCTGCGGTCTAGCGACCCGTCGGGAAGCACGTTGACGCCGTCGTTTCGAAGGCGCTCTCGAACGAGGAACTGGAACGCCGTCCACGCGCCGCGCGGCACGTCGAGCAGACGATAGACCTGCCATTCGGAGAGGAGTGTCCGATCGTCTCGCCGGGCGTCCGCCCAGTCGGACATCTTCGGTAGCCGGCCTAGCTCCCGTGCGAGGTCGCAGCCCTGGGCGATCGCCCGCTCGAGCCGCTCCTCGCCCTGAAGAATCTCGAACCCTGCCTCGCGCAGCGCATTCGCGAGCGAACCGAACGTATGCGCATAGAGCGATGCTGACGGAAGCACGCGGCGGCGGGCGGTGAGGTCCCGTGCGTTCGGCGTGCGGCCGAGCTCGGCTCCGAGCGCACGGAGTTGCTCGAGGAGGTCGTCGCGAGTGAGAAAGCGGCGCGGGAAGAGTCCGGCCGCGCGCTTAGCCGCGTTCCATGTCCCGAAGTGCTCGATCACTGTCTGTGGATGCACTCGCGCCTCGGGATCGCGCGCGAACTCGCGCATCGTCGGAGAGCGCCCGAGCCTCTGCGCTGCAGCACGGAGCTCCTCGAGGATCTCCGCGTCGGAGTAGCGGCGGCGCATGGCCGCGCGAAATGCGGCGAGCTCCGCCTCGTCGATATGCAGCGTGCCGCGCTTTCGTGCGCGTTGCCGGGCCATGTGTGCAAGTAGCTTAGAGCGTTCTGGAGAACCTGCAAGCAGCCCAGAGCAGGCGGGCGCTCCTCCCCACTCTGTACGCTCGCCGCGGATGTCGGCACGACTCGGAATCGAGGCGCTGGCAGCGCGCGGAGTGGGCGCGCTGTCTCGTGCGGCGGGGCGCGGCGGCGGAACGACGCTCCCCGGAAAACTCCTGTGGAAGCTGGATCCGGGGGCCGTCGACGAACTGGCGGCACGGTTGTCGAAGGGCAGCGTCCTCGTCTCCGCGACGAACGGCAAGACGACAACGACGGCGATGGCGGCGCGCATACTGGGGGTAGGCGCTCGCCTCGCCTGGAACCGGTCCGGCGCCAATCTCCTTTCCGGGATCGCCTCAGAGCTGGTCGCTTCGCGCAAGGCCGAGCTGGGCCTCTTCGAGGTCGACGAGGGCGCGTTCCCCGAGGCTGCCGCTCGGGTGCGGCCACGAGTCGTCGCCTTGTCGAACCTCTTTCGCGACCAGTTGGATCGGTACGGCGAGCTCGAGCACGTGGTCGAGCGGTGGCGAACTGCGGTCGGAGGTCTCCCCGACGAGACGACGCTCGTCGTCAACGCGGACGATCCGGTCGTAGCGAGTCTTGCCGAGGGGCGTCTGCGCGCCCTTCGATTCGGCCTCGACGATCCTCGTCATGCACGCCGGGCGCTCCCCCACGCCGCAGACTCGAAGTTCTGCGTTCGCTGCGGAACGCCTTACGTGTACGCCGCGGCGTACGTCGGTCATCTCGGCGACTACCGCTGCCCAGCGTGCGATCACACGCGTCCTCAGGTCGACGTGGCCGCTCGAGAGATCGAGCTCCGAGGCCTGCTGGCGTCACGGTTTCGGATCGACGCGCCGGACGGCGCCGTCCACATCGAGCTCGGCTTGCCGGGGCTGTACAACGTCTACAACGCCACCGCGGCGGCCTCCTTGTCGCTCGCGATGGGCGCCTCGCTGAGCGACGTGAGGGCTGGCCTCGAGGCATTCAGCGCCGCGTTCGGACGCTTCGAGAGGGTGTCTGCCGGCGGAAAGACCGTCGTCGTCCTACTCGTCAAGAACCCGGCGGGCGCGAACGAGGTACTCCGGACCCTCGAGACAGGGGTGCCCCCGGTGCTCGTGCTCGCGCTCAACGACGCGATCGCCGACGGGCAGGACGTCTCGTGGATCTGGGACGTCGACTTCGAGCCCATTCTCGAGCATGTGAGTCGTGTGGTGGTGAGTGGCGATCGCGCGGCGGAGCTTGCCCTGCGGCTCCGGTACGGCGGCCTCCCTGACGCGCAGCTCGAAGTCGAGCCCTCGCTCGAACGGGCGCTCGACCGTGGTCTTGCGCTCATCGACGCGGGTACCGAGCTCGTCGTCCTCCCCACCTACACCGCCATGCTGGCCCTGCGAGAGATCCTCGCGGCGCGCGGGCTCGTCCGGCCGTACTGGGAGGGCTCGCGGCCATGAAGATCGTCGTGGGCCATCTCTACCCGAGCTACCTGAACATCTACGCCGACCGCGGCAACATGGCGGTTCTCGCCCGGCGTGCAGCGCTTCGGGGTCATGACCTGGACGTCCGTTCGATAGGGATCGGCGACCCGGTCGACCCCGATGCCTACGATCTGCTCTACGTCGGCGGTGGCCAGGACCGCGAGCAGGCGCTCGTCGCGCCCGATCTTGAAGCGAAGGGCGACGCGATTCAGGCGGCTCATTCCTCTGGAGTCGCTCTGCTCGCAGTCTGCGGCGGGTACCAGCTCCTCGGGCGTGCCTATCGCGGGAGGGACGGCTCGGTCATGACCGGCGTCGGCCTGTTTCCCCACGAGACCCTGGCCGGGACGACGCGTCTGATCGGTGACGTACTGCTCGATTGCGAGCTCGAACCCGGCGAGCGGCGCCAGCTCGCCGGGTTCGAGAATCACGTCGGACGTACGCTGCTCGACCCGGGCGCCGCTCCGCTAGGGCGAGTCGTGTACGGGTTCGGTAACGACGGCGAGTCGGGCGCCGAGGGGTGTCGGATCGGCCGTGCGATCGGGACGTACCTGCACGGCCCGCTCTTGCCGCGAAACGCCTGGCTGGCTGACTGGCTTCTCGCGCAGGCGCTGGCGCACGCGGACGGCGGCGATCCGCAACCGTTGGCGTCCTTGTCCGACGAGCTCGAGAACGAGGCCTTTCGAGTAGCGGCGGAGCGTGCGCGGAAGCGCGGCGGTCGTCGCTAAGAACGGGAATCCGACGGGGCACCCCGGCCCACCACCCGCTGTGAGCATATCGCTGAAGTGTTGACGAGTGGGTAACGGAACGTGCCGAAAGCGTGTCAAAGCGAGAGGGCTAGCGCGTCCACATCTCGCCGAGGTAGACGGCCGGGTCGCCGGGCTGCCAACGCTGCAAGAACCGCTGGATCGGCGGGTGCAGCGCTATCGAGTCGAGCTCGTGCGCGTGGAACGCGCGATGACCGCGGACAGCCGTGTCCTGAGAGGTGACGTCCTCGAGCGAGCCGGACACGTCCGCGGCGAAGATCACGTGCACCACGTGCTTGCGCTTCGGCCACTTCTCGGGAGAGATCGAGTCGACGAGCGCGACAGGCCCCTCGAGCGGCACCTCGACGCCTTCCGGGAAAAGGCCCGTCTCTTCCCAGAGCTCCCGACGCAGGGCGTTGATGAGGCTCTCGCCGATGCGCACGCCGCCCCCGGGGAGGAGCCACACCTCCTCGGCGCCCTTCTCGTGCCGGAGGAGGAGGATTTGACCGCGCCAGCGGAGGATCGCCGAGACGCGAATCCGAGGTTCCATGATCAGTGCGCCGACGATCCGAAGCCCTGGTCGCTGCGCTCACTGACGGCGAGCTCCTCGACCTCGACGGGACGCACCGCCGCTACGGGCGCCACGACCAGCTGGGCGATTCTCATGCCAGTCTTCACAGTGAACGCGTTGCGCATGTCGGTGTTCAGGAGGACGACGCGTATCTCGCCCCGATATCCCGAGTCGATCAGACCCGGTGAGTTGACGACGCCGATTCCGTGGCGTGCTGCGAGCCCCGAGCGCGGTTGGACGAAGCCGGCGTAGCCGTCCGGGATCTCGACCGCAATCCCCGTCGGGACCGTCGCACGCTCTCCGGGCTCGAGGGTGACGCCTTCGCACGCGGCGAGATCGAGGCCGGCATCGCCGGCGTACGCCTGACTCGGAAGCACGGCGTCCGCCCGTAGGCGCCGGACTGGCAGATCCATCACTATGCGGACGCCTCCTGCTCGGACTCTCCGGCGACGAGAAACGGTGCAAACCTAGGGATCTCCTGGCGCGGGAGTCGCGCGCGCACGCGAACGCCCTCCGGTGTGTCCCGGCGCTCGGCGATCGGGGCGCCTAGGCCGTAGAGCTCGGCAAGAGCGCGGCCGGCCGAGTACGGGACGAGCAGCCGAACATCTTCGAAGCGATCCGAGAAGAGCTCGGAGATCCGGGCCTTCAACGCGTCGAGACCCTCGCCCGTGTCGGCGGAGATCTGAAGTGCCCGCGGGTAGGCGTGCACGATGCGCCGCCGCGCGAGCGGATCCAGAAGGTCGATCTTGTTGAGTACGAGCTCGAGGGGAATGTCGTCCGCGCCGATGTCCACAAGTACGGCATGGACGGCGTCGATTGTCTCGCGGAGCCGGCGTTCAGTGAGTGACGCGTCGGCAACGTGAAGCACGAGGTCGGCGACGAGCGTCTCCTCGAGAGTCGCGGCGAAGCCTTCGACCAGTTGCGTCGGCAGGCGTCGGATGAAGCCGACCGTGTCCGTGACGAGATAGCGCTTTCCGTCGTGCTCGAACGCCCGCGTCGTCGGGTCGAGCGTCTCGAACAGGCGATCGTCGACGGGCGCACCGGCTCCCGTTAGCGCGTTCAGGAGTGTGGACTTCCCGACGTTCGTGTACCCGGCGAGCGCGATTGTCGGAACGGTCGTCCGCCGGCGCTCCTTGCGGCGCGTCGCACGCTGTCCGCTGAGCGTCCGGAGACGTCTCTTCACGAGAGCGACTCGCGTCCGCGCAAGGCGGCGATCGCTCTCGAGCTGGCTCTCCCCCGGGCCCCGCGTCCCGACGCCTCCGCCGAGACGCTCGAGGTGCTGCCACATCCCGCGCATTCGTGGCAGGTTGTACTCGAGCTGCGCGAGCTCGACCTGGAGCTTGCCCTCGGCGCTGCGGGCGTGCTGGGCGAAGATGTCGAGGATCAACTGCGTCCGGTCGACGACGCGCGCCTTGAGGGCGTCCTCCAGCGAACGCTGCTGCGTCGGGCTGAGCTCGTCGTCTACGAGCAACACCTCGGCGGACGACTCGGCGTAGGAATGAGTCAGCTCCGCAAGCTTCCCCTTTCCGACGAACGTGCGTGGGTCCGGGCGCGCGCGGTGCTGAACGACTTCGGCGACCGGCGTGACGCCGGCGGTGCGCGCTAGCTCCCTGAGCTCGGCCAGCTCCGACTCTCCGTCGACTCCCTTCGGAAAGACCCCGACCACGAACCCGCGCTCCGGCTCCGCCCCAGGCGCGGGATCGGGCTGGCGAGCGGTCACGCGGGGATTATGCCGCTGTAGGCTGAAACGATGACCGCGCTCGCCGATCGCCTCGCCGCGCGGACGCTCGAGCTGGTCGACATCCCGTCTGTCAGCGGGAGCGAAGCGGCGATCCGCGAGCACCTCCTCGCGCTGGTTCCGCCCTCGTTCGTCGCCGACTACGCGGGCGACGAGGCGTTCTTCTTCGTGCCCGCCGTCCGGCGTGACGTGCCGCTCGTTACACTCGTAGCGCACTACGACACCGTCCCGGCGCAGGACAACCTGCCGGGGGAGATCCGTTCCGGGTCGGTTTACGGGCTCGGTGCCAGCGACATGAAAGGTGGACTCGCAGTCGCCGTCGAGCTCGTCCGCGGTCTCGTGCAGGAGTCTCGCGACCGATACGACACCGGGCTCGTCCTCTTCGGACGGGAGGAGCTACCGGGTGAGTACAACCCCCTCCCGGCGCTCTTCGAGCGCTCGCACGCGATTCGCGACACCGCGCTGGCGATCGTCCTCGAGCCAACCGACGGACGGATTCAGGCCGGCTGTCTCGGGAACGTCGTGGCGAGGCTTGTCTTCCACGGCCGCAGCGGCCATTCGGCGCGACCCTGGCTCGCTGACAGCGCGATCGAGCGCGCAGTCTCGGGCCTCGCGCCCTTGTTCGCGCTCGCTCCCCGCGTCGCAGTGGTCGGCGGTCTCGAGTTCAAGGAGGTCGTCTCCGTGACGAGGCTCGAAGCGGGGATCGCCGACAACGTGATTCCCGGTGAGGCGACCGCGACGCTCAACCTGCGCTATCCGCCCGATCGCACCGCAGAGGAGGCGGAGTCGTACCTGCGTTCGCTCACTCCAGAGGGTGCGACGCTCGAGATCTCGAGCAACGCCGCGCCCGCGCGTGTCGTGACGGACGCCAAGCTCGTACTCGAGCTGAGAGCCGCGGGCGACCTGTCCATGGAGCCGAAGCAGGCGTGGACGAACGTCGCAGACTTCACCGCGAATGGCATCGACGCCGTCAACTTCGGACCTGGCCACACGGCCTACGCTCACCGTCAGGACGAGCACGTCGAGATCGAGGCACTCGTCAAGTCATACGAGACGCTCGAGCGGTTTCTCACCGGCGCGATCGGGGAAGATGCCGCGTGATGAAGCTGGCGGCGCGTATCGACGACCTGTGGGAGAGCGGCGAGCTCGATGCGACAGCGATCGAGGAGGCTATTGCACTGCTCGACCGGGGGGATGTGCGTGTAGCCGAACGCGCAGAGAGCGGCTGGACGGTCAACGAATGGACGAAGAAGGCGATCCTCCTCTATTTCCGCCTGCGGAAGGTCGAGCCCATGGACGTGGGCGGGTTGCACTTTCTCGACAAGATCCCGGTAAAGAGCGACCACGCGGAGCGAGGCGTTCGCGTCGTTCCTCCGGGCGTCGCGCGTTACGGCTCCTTCCTGTCCGAGGGGGTCGTACTGATGCCTGGTTTCGTGAACATCGGCGCCTGGGTCGGGGCGCGCACCATGGTCGACACGTGGGCGACGGTCGGCTCGTGCGCGCAGATCGGATCGGATGTGCACCTGTCAGGAGGCGTCGGCATCGGAGGAGTGCTGGAGCCGCCGCAGGCACAACCCGTCATCGTGGAGGACGGCGCCTTTATCGGTTCGCGTGCCGTTGTCGTGGAGGGCGTGATCGTCGGCGAGGGCGCCGTGATCGCGCCGAACGTGGTTCTCTCGGCCTCCATTCCGGTGATCGACGTGACGGGGCCCGAGCCGGTCG
Organism: Gaiellaceae bacterium; assembly: GCA_035709545.1. GTDB lineage: Bacteria > Actinomycetota > Thermoleophilia > Gaiellales > Gaiellaceae > GMQP-bins7. Next base: position 12,374 of record DASTEM010000203.1, read on the forward strand.
AGCATCGCGGGTTCGTGCCCCCGCGCTCGGTGGTGTTGCCCGGGACACGTCCGAAGGACTACCCGGCGGGGCGCTATCAGCTTCCGTGCGCGCTCATCGTCGGTGAGCGGAGCGCGTCGACCGACCTCAAGACGTCGCTCAACGACGTCCTCCGCGAGTTCGAGATCGCGACGTGAAGACCGTGTCCGAGATCACGCTCTTTGCCGACGATGTCGACGCCGCAAAGAGCTTCTATGCACGCCTGCTTGGCGCTGCGCCGGCCGCCGAGTGGCCAGGCGGGGCGGTCTTCGCTGCAGGCGACGCCAAGCTGCTCGTCACGAGCGCGCGGCGGCGATGGACGACGGGCCTCCGAACGAGGATCACTTCGCAGTCACCGTCGACGATCTCGACGCTGCCTGCGACGAGCTTCGTACACACGGCACGACGCTTCTCGTCGCGCCGCATGAGTACCCATGGGGCCGCTCGGCGTACCTGCGAGACCCGGACGGGCGCCTGGTCGAGCTGGCGGAGGCGTCAGGCTAGCGAACCCGTTCAGCGCGCCCGATGAGACGCGCACGCCCGTCTGCGATTCGAACGCGGAGGTCGCCACCCGGGAAGTGGACGACGACGTCGCCTGCGCTATGGGTCGCCGCCGCGACGGCAACAGCACTCGTGCCGGACGACTGGGTCTCCCCCACGCCGCGCTCCCACACGCGGGCGGTGATCTCCCCCGGGCCGTCGATCCGGACGACCTGGACGTTCGTACGATCCGGGAACCGTTCGTGTGTCTCGAGCATGGGCCCGATGCGCTGGATGTCGCCGGGATCGCCGACGACCACAACGTGAGGGTTTCCGACCGACACCGGGACGAGCTCGATCCCGTTGACGATCTCTGCCGGTCCGACCTGCACTTCGCCGAGGTCCTGCTCGATGTCGCCGTTCGAGCGCACCGTGGCGTAGGTTGCGCGCGCACCGACGCGCACCGAGATCCTGCTGGCCCCGGTTCGCTCCGCCAGCCACGCTGCTGCGATTCGGGTGCCGTTGCCCGAGAGCTCGGCCTGCGAGCCGTCGGGGTTCCAAATCACGATCGTCATGTCATCGGCGCCGGCGGCGACCACCTCCACGATGCCGTCGCTGTCGCCCACAAGAGCCCGAGCGTGCGCTGCGGTGAGCGATCTCCCGGAGTCGGGCTCGACCACCGCGTACGTGTTACCGAGCGCGGACCAGACCGAAGATCTCACTCGCAACCTCCTCGGGCGGACGGTCACTGTCGATCATGACGATCGACGGGATCCGTCGCATCCATTTGCGTTGGTACGCGGCGTAGCGCCGGGTTCGCGCGACGAGCTGCTCGCGAGCGAGCTCGGACGGCTGATCCGCGAGCTCGCGTAGACCGAGGGCCTTCTCGGCGGTCCTCGAGACCCCACCGGCAAGCGCCAGCCGCACTTCCTCGGTCACACCTCGGTTGAACATCGCGTCCGTCCGCTCGTGAATTCGCAGCTCGAGCCGATCAGGTTCGACCTCGAGCCCAACGACAAGGGTCGGCCTGCGAGTCTGGGTCGACCAGAGCCGATCGTGTGTCGGCACCAGCGACCCGCCTGTCTCCGCGAGCTCGAGCGCGCGCACGACGCGCCTGCGGTCGTTGCGATGCACGGTCTCGGCTGCGGCCGGATCGAGCTCGTACAGTCGCGCGTGCGCCCGGTCTGGATCGGCGTCGTATACGGACTCCCAACGCGCACGAGTCTCGAGGTCGACGGCGGGCGGGAGGTCGAGATCAGCGAGCGCCGCCCTGAGGTACAAGCCGGTTCCGCCCGCGACAACCGCGGTTCCGTTCTCGCGAACGAGCTCGTCGATCGCGTCGTGTGCGAGCTGGGCGTATTCGCCGACCGAGAACTCGTCCGACAGATCGCGGATCGCGACCAGTCGTGCGGGCAACTCAGGCTGGTTGGTCAGGATCGGGAGCCCGCGGTAGACCTGCAACGCGTCCGCGGACACGACTTCGGTGCCGAGCTCGTCGGCGAGGATCTGCGAGACAGCGGTCTTACCGGACGCCGTCGGCCCGAAGATCGCGATCACCTCGAGCGGCGGCGAGCTCATGTCCGCCGGGGCACCCCAGCCCACCACCCGCTTTCAGCGTATCGCTGGAGCTGTTGCATGTGTGTGACAAACGTGCCGAGTGTGTGACAAGTTGCCTCGAGCGCTGCGGCGCGGTTGCTACGCAGCCGCGAGCGACACCTCGCGTCCGCGAAGCGTCGTCGAGGTCGAATCATCGATGGCGACCATGGCGAGGCTCCCGGCCGGCGCCGACCCCGTGAAGTTGACCATCGTGTTGCGTCGGCTTCGGCCGCGTATGTGTGTCTGATCGCTCCGGCTTGGACCTTCGACGAGAACCTCCTCGACGACCCCGATCCGCTCGGCGTTTCGCTCCGCTGCGATGCGCTGCGTCGTGTTGACGAGACGCTCGAGACGCTCGTGCTTCGTCTCGTCGGCGATCTGATCCGGCATCCCGGCGGCCTCGGTGCCGGCTCGGGGCGAGTAGATAAAGGTAAACGCGCTCTCATAGCGCACCTCTTCCACGAGCGCGAGGGTCTCAGCAAAATCCGCCTCTGTCTCACCGGGGAACCCGACAATGACGTCGGTTCCGAGGGCGAGGTCCGGGACTGCGCCGCGAAGCGTGTCCACGAGCCGAAGGTAGCGATCCACGTCGTACGTTCGACGCATTCGCTTCAGGATCCGCGACGACCCGGACTGCACCGGCAGATGGACGTGCTCGCAGACGCTTGCGCACTCGGCGATGGCTGCGATGACGGGCTCACGGAAGTCCTTCGGATGCGGGCTCGTGAAGCGGATACGGTCGATTCCCTCGACCGCGTCGCACGCCCGCAGCAGCTCGCCGAACTCGGTACGAAGAGCAGGCGCGAGATCTCGCCCCCAGGAGTTGACGTTCTGGCCGAGCAGCGTGATCTCGCGAACCCCGTCGCGCGCGAGGGCCGCCACTTCCGCGACGATCTCTCCGGGCCGCCGACTCTGCTCCCGGCCGCGTACGGCTGGGACGATGCAGTACGCGCATTTGGAGTTGCAGCCCATCGACACCTGCACCCACGCTTGGAACCTTCGCTCGCGGCGCTGAGGGAGATCCGCCGCGAAGTGCTCGTGCGTGCCGAACCGTCCGGGTGTCACTTCAAAGCCACCAGCGCCGATCCACTCCCCGAGGTGCGGGATCGACCCCGGACCGAAGGCGACGTCGACGAATGGATACTGCTCGAAGATGCGTTCCCGCTGCGCTTCGGCATAGCAGCCCCCGACCGCGATCACGAGCTCCGGTCGCTTGCGTTTTCGAGCCGCGGCGTTGCCGAGGTACGCGGCCAGGCGCGTATCCGGCTTCTCGCGAATCGTGCAGGTGTTGAAGACGACCACGTCCGCCTCCTCGGC
>DASTEM010000204.1:0-4400 GCA_035709545.1 Gaiellaceae bacterium
CCTCGTCGGCCTGGAACTGGACGTAGGCGTTCGAGATGCTGGCGCCCTGCGGGATCGCGACGCCGTTGAAGCGCAGGCCCACGACCTGCTTCGTGTCGGCGGTGTCGGTCATCATGTCGAGGTCGCCATCGCCGCGCTGAACGGTGCCCACAACCGCCACTTCCTCCGCGTCGTCCCCTGCCACCGAGACTCTTACATCGACCACGCCGACGCTTCCCGAGCCGGTGAACGTGAGCGTGACGTCGTCGGTGGCCGTGTACTGACCATCGTTCGCGGTCAGGCGAACGACGTAGACGCCCGGGATGGCCACGCTCGCGGTCGTATCGACCGCATTCGGATTGCCGAACGTGACGCCACTGGGCCCGCTGACCAGGCTCCAACTCGCGGTGGAAGGTCCGGGGAGTCCGTCGTCGGTGATCGTGCCGTCGAGAGTGGCGCTCGCGGGCAAGACCGCCGCCTGGTCGGGCCCGGCATTGGCCACAGGCGGCAGGTTCGAAGGCGGATTCGGCGCCGGTGCCGTCAGCTCGTACAACTTGCCGTCGACGGCGTTCGGATCGACGTTGTTGTCGATCCCACGATCGGTGATGTAGAAGCGCTTCACAGAGGAACCGTCGCTCGCAGGTGCGTAGGCGAGACCGGAGGGCTTGAACGTGTTCGAAGCCGATGCGTCGATCGCTCGTACGAGTCCGCCGGTCCTGGTCGTCTCGATGATGATGGGCACAGGCGGCTGCGTGTTGGCGCGGTCGCTGAGGATGAAGAGCGTGCCGCTGACGGTGTTGAACTCGACGCTCTCGGGGTCCTCCACTCCGTACTGCGCGGTGTCGAAATGGTTGACGAGCGTCCCCGACGTCGTGTACTCGTAGACCTCTCTGTTCAGACCGTCCGTGACGAACAGGTGGCCCCCGAAGGTGTCGTAGGCGATTCCCTCGGGATCGCCGTTCCCAGCGGTCAGCGTGTCGAACGACGACACCGTGTCGCCTGCGGTACCCAGGAGCCCGTCTGCTCCCGGGTCGACGTCGAACACCTTCTTTCCGTCATCGGCGGGAAAGTAGTAGTGCCCGTTGCTCGGATTGAACGCAACTCCGGTCGGCTCGTTCGTCACCGGAACCACCACGCCCGGGGGAACGTTCGAGATGTTCGCCGTGCGATTGAGCGTGAGGCCGGCCCGGTTCAGCTCCCAGACGCTGGCTCCCTGGAAGTGGGTGATCCCGTTGACCGTCTCTTCGACCTCGCAGTCGCTGATCACGAGCCGGTCGGTCGAAGGCACGTGGGTGATCCCGCAGGGATCCGTGCTGGGCGGTACGAGTGCGCCCATGTTGACCGTGTTGACGAGCGTCGACGTGAAGTTGATCGGCGGAGTCGGGGCGAGCGGAGCAATCGAGAGCTCCACGATCTGGCCCGGGCTTGCTCCGGCGCCTGAGTCTGCGACGTACATGCTGAGAGCACCCGAGTCGTCGGTCATGTCGCCACTCGGCGCGAAGGCCATTCCCGACGGCTTTGCGAGCCCGAGCCCAGATAGGTCGCGGGTCGCGACGGCCGCGCCCGAACTCGTGAGCTCGACAAGCCCCTGCGCGCTGCCGAGATGGAGATGACCTGTCGACGGGTCGAGGGCGAGGCCGCGGGCAGCGCTCACGCCGCTGGCCCGGAGATCAACCTCGGAGGTGGTCGCTGTGTCGAAGCTTCCGTCGGCGGCCGGCTCGATGCGGACGAGCCGCGGCTGCGCCGCGTCCAGCACGTACACGACACCGCTCGCCGGATCGACCGTCATCCCCTGCGGGTCTCGGAGATCGAGACGCAGAGCATCACGGCGGACGAGCGTGGACGGGTCGAGATCGCCATTCGCACTGGCGCGCACCTCGAGCAGACGATCCGCTGCGTCCAGCAGGAGGAGCCGGCTGCCGCGGGCGTCGAAGGCCACGTTAACCGGGTCTTTCACGGCCGACGTGAGCCGGGCCGATCCGGCCCGGTCCGAGACCCTCGAGAGCGCAAACGGGGTGAGCTTCACGACTTCCGTGTCCGCCGACGAAGCACTCGGGCGCGTACCGATGACGTAGAACGACATGCCCGCTGACGAGAACGCCAGGCCTGCCGGTGCGTCAACGCCCGTTCGATCGCTCTCGAGGGTCCGAGCCAGCCGGGGTGTCCCTGAAGCGGCAGCCTGTCGGCCCGCGTCCGGGGCGGCAGCGGCCGTTACGACCGATGCTGCGAGCGCGACCGCCGCGGCTGCGAGCGCGAGCGCACCGACACGCGTCGACGCTCGCGGACTTCCCCACGCAGCTTGGCTATGCGGCTCACTCCGTTCCCGGACGGGTGCTGGCACCCCCAGGTCCCTCCCCCTAGCTTGAACCTTCCCCTGCAGAGAGCTTGCGCGCCTCATGGCGTGAAGTCAACCCCCCGGAGGTCCAGGAGCATGGCGCTCGCCTACGATTCTCGGTTACCGTGCTCCAGCGCTTGCGCCGCATACTCCGACGCCGTGACCATGCCGAGTTGAGCGACGAGGAGCGCGAGATTTACGCCGCTGAACGCGCGCGCTCGGAGTAGGCGTACCGTCGAGCAGAGGGCTCCATCCGGGTGTATGTCGAGTCGGCGACTCTGTACCGACCCGAGCCCCCGGCGCTTCCGCCGGACGACCCGTCCTGATCTCTCAGAGCGGCTTCGCGTGGTACACGAAGGGCCTGTTGCCAGAGCCCTTCGTGGATACCACATGCGTACCAGCTCAGGCGGTGGCGCCAACCTTGGCGCTGATCCCGAGCGTCGTCGACAGTCGGACCTCGCCGAAGCGCGCCTCCGTCAGCTGGATATCGCCCGCCAAGTTGTCAGCGACCCAGCCGGCGATAAGTGCGTTTGCGGACTCGGCCTGCTCGGCGGAGTCCCAACCGCTGAACGAGAAGATCTCGCCGTCCGACTCGACGACCGTATACGCCTTGAACCCCGGCTGAGCCTGGAGAATCGGGAGCATCCCGTCTTCGACGCGCCGAGCGATCTCTTCCGCATCACCCGAGAACGTGTACCTCGCCAAACGAGCGTGCATACAACCTCCCATCTGGGCGCCCGAGTCACGGTGGCCTGCCCACCGTCCATGGACGGCCTCGATGCGCGGAGACTTACACATCTCGAATGGAGACGCATACCCCAGGCGGGGCCGGGTCTGTTTACCCGATGCCGGCTTCGGCGAGCGGACGCCGGCCCCAGGCGAAGCTCGTCTCGTACCAGTCCGTCATCGGCGTCAGAGTCGTGCCAAAGCGGGACGAGTGGACGATCCAGCCGTTCCCGAGATAGATCCCCATGTGGCCGACCTCATTGGGCTTCGACCGCGGCCCGCGTGGGCCGAAGAAGACAACGTCAGCAGGTTCGAGGACGCCGCGCGTTAGCCGAGCCGCCGGAGGAACCTCGCCGCTCATTTCGTAGCTTGTTCTTCCCCGTAGCACCTGCGCGAGCGCGGGAGCTCCCTCGAACGGCTCGAGCTTGTAGACCCGCCATACGAATCCGGAGCAGTCGAAGCCCCCCGGCAGCACCCCGCCGAAGAGCTGTTGCGGGCGCTCCGAGGAGCCAGCCCAGACGTACGGCGAGCCGACGAACCGCAGCGCGCGGGCGAGGACATCCCGTTGCCACTCGGTGAGACTCGGAAACACGAAGCCTTCGGCCGACTGCCGTACGACATCGACATCAGCAGGATCGAGCGCAAGCACCCGCGCGACCGAGTACGCGGCCTCCGCCCGAGTTGCCGGCTGGGAGAGCTGCCGCTCGAGCTCTTCGTTGTCACGCAGGTGGTTCAGCCGCAGTCCGAGCATCCGCGCGAGCGTCTCGGTACCGAGCCAGGGCACCGGGGTGAGGCCGGCATCGAGTGCGGCAAGGCGGATCTGACGGGCGAGAGGGCGAAGACCAACCAGGGTCACGAGCTGCGCGTCGAGCTCGCGCATCGTCACCGGCCGATCGGGATCCTCGACCGCGATCGCACCGCCGAGACTCGCCAGAACCGTCGCGAACTCGGTCTGTGTCAGCGGGTCGTCGGGCCTGAACGCGGCGACCGACGGCGCCATCAGACCGACGTCGACGACCGCTGCGATCTGGGGAGCCGCCCACGAGCGCGCGGCGGACGAGCCGGCGCTCGCGGCACCGGCAAGGGTGGCGAGCAGGAATGCCGCAAGCGGCACGGCGGCGAGGCGGCGCATGCGTTCGGCATCGGCACGCCTGGTCGCGAGCCATATCTATCGAAAGGATGAATTTCGCCGAGCGCCGGTCGGCACCGTGACTACAGTGGGGACGTGCGTTCGCTCGTACGCGTGCTCGTCGTCGCGTTGTGCGCCTTCGTCGCCGCAGGGTGCGGCGGAGGCTCGAGCGAACCCTCGGCGAAGCCCGCCTCCGCTGCGGCAGGAGCGCCGTCCGGACGCGAGCCAGCA
>DASTEM010000205.1:0-2398 GCA_035709545.1 Gaiellaceae bacterium
ATCCGGACGGGTCGTCTACTAGGAGTGGTGTGGGGAGATCGAGAGGAGGACCCGCCATGGGAGACTGGGACTCGCGCGAACGCACGATCCTGATCGCCGACGGCGATCCGGAGTTTCGGCATGCAGCAACGCTGGCGCTACGAGCGACAGGTCTTCGTATTCGTGAGTCGACCACCGGCGACGAGGCACTCGTCGCCGCGAGGGAAGAGGACATCGTGCTCGTCGTGCTCGATGTCCGTCTCGAGAACGTAAGCGGATACGAGGTCTGCCGCCGTCTCCGAGACGAAAGAGGGGAGAGTCTGCCCATCCTCTTCGTCTCGGAGGACCGTACGGAAGTCTTCGATCGGATCGCCGGGCTTCTCGTCGGAGCGGACGACTACCTTACAAAACCCGTCTCGGCCGACGAGCTCGGCGCTCGAGTACGACGGCACCTCCGACGCGCGGCCGGCTCGGCGGTGGCCCCTGAGTCCGTGCTTACCGCCCGCGAGCGCGAGGTTCTCGAACTACTGGCGCAGGGACTCGGCCCCATCGAGATCGGCAGCGAGCTCTCGATCAGCCCGAAGACCGTCGCCACGCACGTCGAGCACATCTACGCGAAGCTCGGTGTTCATACCCGCGCGCAGGCGGTCGCGAAGGCCTTTCGTCTCTCGCTGGTGAGCGCTATAGCCTGAACTCACCGCGCGCGACGACGACAGCTCGACCGCCGACCTCGACGCGCTCGATCCCGGCATCGCTTCCGTCAGCGCGCGCGTAGAGCGTGGACGGTCGCCCGATCTCGTCTCCCTGGGCGATCTCGATCTCGGTTCCCCACCGGACCAGACCGTGGCGACAGAGGTGGCAGACGAGGGGCCCGGCAGCCGCTCCAGTCGCCGGATCCTCGGGTACCCCGAGCGCGGGAGCGAACATCCGCGTCTTCCACGCGGTTCCCGATCCGGCGATGCAACTGACGTTGACCTCGAGCGCGGTCAGCGCGTTGAAGTCCGGCTCGAGTGCTGCGACGGTCTCGCGCGACTCGCACGCGACGTAGGTGAAGCGCGGCCCGTTGTCGTAGCACTCGACCGGGAGCACCGAGCTCTGGAGACCCAGTGCGTCGAGCAACCCCTCCGTCTGGCGATATGGCGCGATCGTCGGGACCGGCTGCACCATGCGACCGAAGACGAGTGCTCCCGACTCGTCGCGCTCGAGCTCGACAGGGACGATGCCCATGCCGGTCTCGAGCTCGACGACGGCCCGTTGCAGCGGCGCCGCAAGCACCCACGCGGTTCCGAGAGTCGGGTGACCGGCAAACGGAAGCTCGGCGGACGGCGTGAAGATGCGCATCCGAGCAGTTCCGCCGTCCTCGGCCGGCAGCACGAAAGTTGTTTCCGAGAAGCCGATCTCCTTCGCAAGCGCCTGCATGGCCTCAGCTTCGACGCCTCGCGCATCCGTGAAGACCGCCAGCTGGTTGCCTGCTAGAGCGCGATCGGTGAAGACGTCCACGATGACATAGCGAAGCGTTGGCACGGCCGCACCCTACCCCGGCCGTGTGGGGCGCATATCGTCTCCGGCCGTGCCGAGCGCAATCGTCGTTCGAGATCTGCGGAAGTCGTACGACCGCGTCGAGGCGCTTCGCGGGGTGACCTTCGAGGTCGCCGAAGGCGAGGTGTTCGGGCTGCTCGGGCCCAACGGCGCCGGAAAGACGACAACAGTGGAGATCCTCGAGGGCTACCGCCGTCGCGACGGAGGCGACGCGCTAGTGCTCGGCCACGACCCTGGCGACTCGCCGCGCGCGTTGCGGGAACGGATCGGCGTCGTCCTCCAGCAATCCGAGAACGTCTCGCTGCTCACGGTCCGCGAGGTGCACCGCCAGTTCGCCGGCTACTACGCCCATCCGCGAAACCCCGACGAGGTCATCGACCTCGTCGGCCTCGGCGAGAAGCGAGACGCGCGGGTGAAGACTTTGTCGGGCGGACAGAAGCGGCGGCTCGACCTCGGTCTAGCGCTCGTGGGCGATCCGGATCTCGTCTTCCTCGACGAGCCGACGACCGGCTTCGATCCCGCTGCACGGCGCTCCGCGTGGGAGATGATTCGCTCCCTCCGCTCGCTGGGCAAGACGATCCTCCTCACGACTCACTACCTCGACGAGGCACAGCAGCTGGCGGATCGAGTCGGCGTGATCCGCTCGGGAAGGATCGTGAGGTTGGGCACACCGGCCGAGCTGATCGGTGCGACTCGGCGCTCAGAGATTCGTTACCAGCAGGACGGGGAGTCGATCGTGATCAAGACGGACGATCTGACCCGAGTCCTGCACGAGCTCACGTCGCACGCCTTGGAGAGCGGGCGCGAGCTCCAGAACCTCGAGATCCGTCGACCGACGCTGGAGGACGTCTACCTCGAGCTCGTCGATGACGTCGACGAA
>DASTEM010000206.1:0-5649 GCA_035709545.1 Gaiellaceae bacterium
AGAAACGGCCCGCGGTGGCGCGGCGCTATGACCATGTCGACGCCCATCGCGCCGACGACGACCGCGACGACCGGCGAGAGTCCGACGAGAAGCACGAGCGCGAGAACCTTGTCGAGCACCCGCTTCGACACCGGGTAGAGACCTAGTCGCGAGGTCGACACGTTCTCGATTCTCGCTCTCCCGCGGTTAGGGTGCTGCTGATGTCCGGTCCCGCCAGCGAACGTCCGGCGCTCGGCGTCGGACGAGAGCGCCAGTTCGAGGTCTACGTCGGAGGTGCACGCGGCACGTACCCGCACGTCCCCGTATCGATCGAGCAGCTCGAGACACGCGCGCGCTCGGCGATGACGCCAGAGGATATGCGTACGTCGGGGCGCGACTCGATCCAGGCGTCGAACTGAACGTCGTGTGATCGAGGCGGTCGTCTTCGATCTCGACGGCGTTCTCGTCGATTCCGAGCACGTGTGGGACGCGGTGCGCGAGGGACTGGCCCGCGAGCGCGGCGGACGCTGGCACGCGCACGCGCAGACGGAAATGATGGGGATGAGCTCGACCGAGTGGTCGCGCTACATGCACGACGTGATCGGGCTTTCCGAGTCGCCGGAGGAGATCAACGTCGAGGTCGTGCGGCGCATGGAGGCACGGTACTCCGCGCGGCTGCCGCTCATCGACGGGGCACTCCAAGCCGTGGAGCGTCTCGCCGTATCGTTCCGGCTCGGGCTCGCGTCGTCCTCGAATCGACCGCTCATCGACGCCGTGCTAACAGCGAGCGGGCTCGCCGGCCGGTTCGAGGTAACGGTGTCGTCGGAGGAGGTCGAACGCGGGAAGCCCGCGCCGGATGTCTTCCTCGAGGCGGCCCGAAGGTTGGACGTCGCACCCGAGCGGTGTGTCGTAGTCGAGGACTCCGGAAACGGCATCCGCGCTGCACGCGCCGCGGGGATGCGCGTGATCGCGATTCCGAACCGGCGTTATCCGCCGCCGGGAGACGCGCTAGCACTCGCCGATGTCGTGCTCGAGTCGCTCGCCGAGCTGACGCCCGAGGTCGCTAACGCTCGAGGCGAAGGTTGACGAAGCGGGGGTAGTAGAGGGACTCGTCCGCGATGACGTCGGCGAATTCGTCCGCGTTCGACCCGTAGGAGAGAGCCAAGGCCCCATCCGCGTCCAGCTCCGGATGCGTCTCGAAGCCGTAGATGGAGACGCCCGCCCGCTCGGCCTCGGGCGGCTGCCAGAGCACCTCCGGCTCCGACCACGGCCCCGTCACCGCCGGCGCGCGCCGCACGCCGAGCGAGGCCTTCCCGATGCCGATCGTCTGCAAGGCCACGAAGCCTCCGTCCACCTCGCGCACCGACTCGGCAAGGGCGTCGGCGAATAGCGTGGCCGGCTTCTCATCGAGCTCCACCTCTGGGACGAAGCCGCGCTCCTCTCCCGTCCACCACTCCGGTGCGCCGAGATCGCCCGCGAGCACGGTGCCGACCGGCCAGCGCGCGAGATGGACGTCGAACGGCTCGCTCGTTCCGAAGGCGTACAACCAATTGTCCTCGACGTGGACAGCTGGATTCCCGAGCTCGATCCCCCAGGGGTTCGGCGGCCCGCCGAGCGAGTCCACACGCCACTCCTCGGGATCGTCGTCGGGATTCTCGACGAGCACCGCTTCCCAGCCGTCGCCAGCGAAGCCGAGCCCTTCCCGATCCGGGCGCAGGCGGCTCAGGAAGACCACCAGGGGGCCGCCGGATTCCACTCGGACGCCGTCCAGCGGCCAGAACCAGGAGTCGTCCGCCTGGAAGCAGATGTCCCGGCCGCCTGCCGGGAAGAAGGACTCGGGAAGGCCGTCGGGCGCGGTCCGCCAGTGAAACGTCATCGTCGCCGTCTCCGGACTTCTGCCGTCCATGACCGCGACGGTGTTACGGACCATGCAGGACCTCTCCCGGACATGTCTCCTGTCGAGTGCGACGAACGTGTCGCCAAAGAGCCAGAGGCTGCGACCACCTCCGAGGTCGACCGAAGCACCGCCGTCGGACCCCAGCCACCGTGGATCCTGGTGAAACAGCGCGTCGGCTTCCGGCCAAGGCTCGACCGTCTGCGCGCGCGTCTCCGAGCCGCCGCAGGCGGTCGCGACAGCACAGGTGAGGACGAGCGCAGCGGCTCGTGCGATCTGCCTCATGTGGACAGCGTAGGTAACCGCCGTCAACAACGGCTCAAGACCTGGCTGTCGTCAGTCCGGCGCGCGACCGAGGAGAACGCAAGCGTTGTGCCCGCCGAGGCCCATCGCATTCGAGAGCGCGACCTCGACCTGGATGGGGCGCGCTTCGTTCGGCACGTAGTCGAGATCGCACTCCGGATCTGGATTCCGGTAATTGATCGTCGGCGGGAGCACGCCATCGTGGAGAGCACGCACGCACATCATCGCCTCGACCGCTCCAGCGGCTCCGAACAGGTGCCCGAGCACCGACTTCGTCGACGACACCGCAAGCTCGTACGCATGTGACCCGAACACGTCCTTGATCGCGTTCGTCTCGGCGAGATCGCCCTGCGGCGTCGACGTTCCGTGAGCGTTGATGTAGCCAACTTGCTCCGGCGCGACTCCCGACCGGGAAAGCGCCGCTCGCATCATCTCGGCAACGCCGACCGACTCGGGATCGGGCTGCGCCATGTGGTGCGCGTCGTTGGACGTTCCGTACCCGAGCACCTCTGCGTAGATGCGTGCACCCCGAGCCTGCGCACGCTCGAGCTCCTCGAGGAGCAAGACGCAGGCTCCTTCTCCCATGACGAACCCGGCGCGCGTCGCGTCGAACGGTCTCGAGGCGCGCGCTGGATCCTCCTCTTCGGCGACCAACCCCCGCATCGCGCAGAACCCCGCAAGGATCACGGGATGCATGCACGACTCGGTGCCGCCGGCGAGGATGACGTCCGCGTCGCCCCGACGGATCGTCTCGGCGCCCTCGCCGACCGCGTGCGAGCCCGTCGCGCACGCGGACACTGGCGCGTAGTTCGGGCCGCGGATTCCGAGGTCGATGGCGATCTGACCGCTGGCGGAGTCGACGAGCACGTTGGGGAGGAACCACGGCGACACTCGGCCATGCCCGCGCTCCCGGAGCACGTCGTTCTGAGCGAGAACGCCCATGACCCCGCCGATTGCCGAGCCGACGAGGACGCCTGCACGCGCCGGATCTATGCCGTCGACTCCGGCATCGCCCCACGCCTCACGCGCAGCGGCGACAGCGAGCACCACGTTCCGCTCGAGTCGCCGCGCGTCCTTCGGGCCGACAACAGCCTCTGCATCGAATCCCTTCACCTCGGACGCGATCCGGACGGGGAACCCGGTGGCGTCGAACGACTGAATCCAGTCCACCCCGCTCCGCCCGGCGACCGCGCCGTCCCACGTCGACTGCGCGTCGAGCCCGAGCGGGGTGACGGCCCCCAGGCCGGTGACGGCAACGCGACGCATCGGCGTAGCCTACGGCCATGGCCCGCCCTCGTCGTCGACACCCGAGCGGTGAGCCGGTCGAGCGCCCGGCCGACCTTGACAGCGCTATTCCCTTTCCTCCGATGGAGGCGGAACTCGTGCGCGATCTACCCGACGGCCCCGAGTGGCAGTACGAGCCGAAGTGGGACGGCTTCCGCGGACTGCTCGAGAACGCCTCGGGTGAGCTGCGGCTCTGGTCGCGCAACGCACGGCCGCTGCTCCGCTACTTCCCCGAGTTGCGACCGCTGGAGAAGCTCCTTCCCGCGCGCTCAGCCCTCGACGGCGAGATCGTGATCGAGCGCGACGGCGTGCTCGACTTCGACGCGATGCAGACACGTCTGCATCCAGCCGAGAGCCGCATCCGGAAGCTCTCCTCAGAGATCCCCGCGCAGTTCATCGCCTTCGACGTGCTCGTCTGGAAGGGCGAGGAGGCCTGGCGCGAACCGCTCTCGAAACGCCGGACGAAGCTCGAGCGCGCCGCGAAGCGGTTCGAGCTCTCGCCAGCGACAGTCGACCGCGACGAGGCCCTCGGCTGGCTCGAGCGCTTCGAGGCGATCGGCCTCGACGGAGTCATCGCGAAGCGCCGTGACTCGCCATACCTCCCAGGATCGCGCGACGGCGTCGTCAAGGTGAAACCCGAGAAGACGGCGGACTGTGTCGTGGTCGGCCTACGCTGGAAGTCGAAGCCGGACCGGATCGCGACACTCCTCCTCGGCCTCTACCGCGACGACGGCGAGGTCGACTACGTGGGATCCGCGGCGGTCGCCCCCGCTCGCCATGCGGAGATCGCCGAGCGTGTGCTTCCGCTTCTCGAGCGCGCGCCCGAGCGCCGCTTCTCGGAGCCGAACCGCTGGGGAGGCGGCGAGCTCGAGGAGTCGCCCGTCCGGCCCGAGCTCGTCGTCGAGGTGCGCTACGACAAGGTGCAGTCGAACCGCTTCCGCCACGGAACGAAGCTCGTCAGATTCCGGGACGACAAGAACCCGGCGCAGTGCACGTGGCGCGAACTTCGTCCGCCGCGACAGAAGACCGACTCGGTCGCCTCTCTCCTCGGTCCGTAGGGGCGAGATATATCTCGCCCCTACGCCTTGCGGGCTCGCGACGGCTGAACCCGCGGCGGCTCGCCCGGCATCGTCGGGAAGTTCGGCGGATACGGCGCCTCCGCGAGCCCCTCCTTCTCGTCGCGCTCGACCCACTCTAGAAGGGCGCGCAGGTCGCACGCGGCCTCGTCGATGCCCGCGTGCACGTCACCCAGCTTCGCGAAGCGGGCTGGCACGGTCGCCATCGTGAAGTCCTCCGTGGCGACGTCCGGCAGCTCGTCCCACGTCACCGGGGTGGAGACGGTCGCATCGGGGCGGCCGCGCACCGAGTACGCGGACGCGACCGTTCGGTCGCGCGCGTTCTGGTTGTAGTCGATGAAGACGCGGCGTCCGCGCTCCTCCTTCCACCACGCGGTCGTCACCTTCTTGGGGAGTCGCCGCTCGACTTCACGCGCGAATGCGAGGGCCGCGCGCCGCACCACCGGGAACTCCCAGTTCGGCTCGATCCGGCAGAAGACGTGGATGCCGCGATTCCCCGAGGTCTTCGGCCAGCCCGTATAACCGATCTCGGCGAGAACCTCCTGCACGAGAGCAGCGACGCGCTTACCGTCGCGGAAGCTCGTTCCCGGCTGGGGATCGATGTCGATGCGGAGCTCGTCGGGATGCTCGGTGTCGCGCCGTCGCGAGGGCCAGGGATGGAAGTCGACGACGGCGAGATTCGCCGCCCAGATCACCTGTGCCAGCTCGGTGACGCAGAGCTCGTCCGCATGGCGCCCCGACGGAAAGGTGACACGCGCGGTCTCTACCCACTCGGGGTGGTGCTGCGGAACCCGCTTCTGGTAGATCATCTCGCCCGTCACCCCGTCGGGGAACCGGCGAAGCTGTGTCGGGCGCTCGTATAGCGCGCGCACGATCCCCTCGCCGACCGCGATGTAGTACTGCGCGAGGTCGAGCTTCGTCTTCCGCGCCTTCGGGAAGAGAACCTTGTCGGGGTTCGTCAGCTTGACGACACGCTCCCCCACCTCGAGCTCGACGAATGGGCTTGCCACCCGCGTCACGCTAGCCGCAGCCGCAGTGGTACGCTCGCGCAGCCCGAGTCCCCATCCCGAGGAGTGGATCCGCGATGCGTGCAGCGATCTTTGGTTTGGCCCT
>DASTEM010000207.1:0-2085 GCA_035709545.1 Gaiellaceae bacterium
CGATCTCGCCGGCGGGCTCGCCCCCAACCATGCGCCGGTTGTAGACCGCGATCCTCGCGCCCATTCGCTCGAGGACACCGAGGAGCCCGGTCCGGCGGGGATTCAGGCCGACCCCGTGCACGGTCAGCGCGGAGCCGGGCACGATTGCCGCCGCGACGAGGAAAGGAGCAGCCGACGAGAAGTCTCCGGCGACCTCGGTCTCGTCGAGGGTGAGCCGCTCGGCAGCTTCGACGCTCACGCTGGTGGGGCGCCGCGTGACCTTGGCTCCGGCTCGCTCGAGCAGGCGCTCGGTGTGATCCCGCGTCGGGATGGGCTCGACCACCGTCGTCGTTCCCGCGGCGAGGAGCCCTGCGAGCAGCACCGCCGACTTGACCTGAGCCGACGGGACGGGGAGCTCGTAATCGATCGCGCTGAGCGGGGCGCCCTCGATGGCGAGGGGTGCGTGCCCCTCCGTAGTGTCGATCCGCGCCCCCATCCGGCGAAGCGGCCCCGCGATGCGCTCCATCGGACGCCCTGAGAGCGACTCGTCGCCGACGAGCTCGAAGCGACCTCGCTGTCCCGCGAGGATTCCCGCAAGAAGCCGCATCAGGGTTCCGGCGTTGGCGCAGTCGATCGGGCCTGCCGGTTCGCGCAAGCCGCGAAGACCTGCGCCGTGGATCGTCAGCGTGTCGACGTCGTGCTCCTCCACCTCCACGCCGAGCGCTCGAACCGCGCCGATCGTGGCCTCTGTGTCGGCCGACCGCCCGAATCCCGAGACGCGGACATCTCCGTCGCACAGCGCGCCCACGAGAACGGCGCGGTGCGAGATGGACTTGTCGCCGGGCACCGCAACGTGCCCCTCGAGCGCGGGCACGGGTTCGATGCGCATGACCATCAGCCTAGGCTAGTCGCGGCACCCCTCCGCAGGTCCAGCGACAATCCCCGGATGCGGATCTTCTCCGGCATCAGAGCCTCGGGTGACAAGACGCTGGGCAACTACAGCGGCGGCTATCGCCAGTACCGCGCAACCCAGGAGCGTGGCGAGGCGTTCTTCTGCATCGTCGACCTGCACTCCATCACCACGGCGTACGAGCCCGCAGGGCTTCACGAGGCGACGCTATCGGGAGCAGCCATGCTCTTCGCGACCGGCATCGACCCCGAACGATCCGTCGTCTTCGCGCAAAGCCACGTCACCGCGCACGCCGAGGCCGCGTGGCTGCTGGGCGCCGCTACGAGCTTCGGCGAGCTTCGACGCATGACGCAGTTCAAGGACAAGTCCGCTGATCAGGAGTTCGTCTCGAGCGGACTCTTCACCTATCCGGTGTTGATGGCGGGAGACATCCTCCTGTACCAGACCGCCATCGTCCCGATCGGGGACGACCAGCGCCAGCACCTCGAGCTCACGCGTGACATCGCCGAGCGGTTCAACAGCCGATACGGCGAGACGTTCACCGTGCCCCAGGGCGTCTTTCCCGAGGAGGGCGCGCGCGTCAAGAACCTGCAGGAGCCGGAACGCCTGATGTCGACCTCTGCCGGCAACCCTCAGGGGGTCGTGCGCATCGTCGACGAGCCGGACGTGATCAGGAAGAAGTTCAAGACCGCTGTCACAGACTCGGAGCGCGACGTCCGTCACGATCTCGCCGCGAAGCCGGGAATCTCGAATCTCATCGAGCTCATGTCAGTGGCGACGGGGGAGCCGATCGGCAGCATCGAGAATCGCTACGACGGGGCGGGCTACGGGCAGTTCAAGGAGGACGTCGGTGAGGCGATCGTCGCACTCCTTGCGCCGATTCAGGCTCGCTACAGCGAGTTGCGAGCAGATGAAGGAGAGCTGAGCCGTCTGCTCGCGCTCGGCGCGGACAAGGCGCGCGAGGCATCGGCCCCGACGCTCGAAGCCATGTACGACCGCATGGGCTTCGTGCGCTCTGGCTCGCGCAAGACGAGCTAGAGCCCGGCGAGGTGCCGTAGCCCCGTAACTTCATCCGGCGTGAGCTCGCGCCACGCGCCGGGGGCGAGGTCGACCAAGCGCAAGCCCGCGTACCGCCTCCGGTGGAGGTGCTCGACCGGAAGGCCGACCGCAGCGCACATCCGCTTCACCTGATGCGT
>DASTEM010000208.1:0-13064 GCA_035709545.1 Gaiellaceae bacterium
GCGTTCTCGTTCTCGCCCCGCCGTGAAGTGTCGGTTCGCGAGGTCGGCGCGCGAGCGCGCTCGATGAAGTCCACCAGCACGTCGTTGAATTTGAGGTGGCGCTGCGCGGTGTGCCCGAAGCCTTCGAGCACGACGCGCTCCGCGCCCAGTGCCCGCTCGAGCACGTCGCAGATGCCGTCGAACGCCGGATGATGCGCCCCGGAGACCACCAGCTTCGGAAACGAAGCTGCCGCGAGGACGTCGAGCGGGATCTCTGCCTCCCAGGGGCCGCGCTCGACGGCGAGCGCCCTGGCACCCTGCTCGAGCTCGGGCGGAAGCGGAGACGGCGGGTCGAGCGCGGAGCCCACCGCGGCGAGAAAACTCCTCAGGAACGTCGCGGGGTCGTCCGTCTGGGCGGTCGCGTAGAGCTCCGCACCACGTGCGGCGAATGCCGCGACCGCCGGGTTGTCGAGAGCGACACGGGTCGCGGGCGGCTCGATCACCGTGAGCGACCGCACGAGCTCAGTACGCGAAGCGGCGGCGAGAAGCGAGATCACGCCGCCGTATGAGTGTCCAACGAGATGGTCTCCGCGTTCGAGCAGACTCGCGACGAGGCCGGCGTCCGTCTCGAAGTCGACTCTCTCGACCGGAAGATTCGGCGGAAAGCCCAGCCGATCGACAATCAGAAGCTCGTATCGGTCACCCAAAGAGACCTGACCGCCCCAGGTCGAACGCCCACCGACGACGCTTCCGTGGACGAGCACGATGCGCTCCCGCATGTAACGAACCCTAGCCCTTTCCGCTCAGCGAGAGGAATTGGGCTGTTACAAGGTCATTGATATGCTCCGGCCGGGATGACGCCGGACGCGGCCTCCTCGCCTCATTCGCTTGCCACCGCTTCGGGGTTGCTGCTGGGCGCACTCGGCGCGGCGATGGCGGTCGGCGCGCTCGCCGGCTGGATCGTCGGCGCGGCGGACATCGGAGTGCTCATTGGCGCCGTTCTCGGGATTCCCCTCGGAGTGCTTGTCGTCTACCAGGTCTACGGACGGACTCGTTCGTGAGCGCCGGGATCTTCTCGACTCCACGCCCGCTTCCGAGGAGACTCGCGCCCGCTATCTCGGGTGGGCTCGTCATCGTCCTCGCGCTCCCTGTCTTCGCGGTCGCAGCCTGGCCGATCGCTGGTTGGGCGCTCGCGGCGGTTCTCTGGGTCTGCGCCGAGGTGTTCGCTCTCGTACTGGCGCGTCTCCCCGGCAGCGCGGATAACCTCGCCGCCGCAGGAATGCGGGGCATTGGAACCACCTCTCGTGCGCTTCTCGTCGGCATCCCGCTCGTCATCGTGACGGTGTCCAACGAGACGGTCGGCGTCGCAGCTGCGATTACGTATGCCATCGCGTTCACAGTCCAGCTCGGCGTCGGTCTCATGGTCTACTTCGGCGGTGAGGCGGGACCATGAAGCGCCTGCTCTCGGCGCTCCTTCTCGCGGCGCTGGTGCTCCCGACGAGCGCCCTAGCGGCGGAGCCTGCAACAAAGGAGGACAAGGGCGCGTTCATCTCCGAGGAATGGGAGCTGCACGAATGGGTCCCCATACACCTCGGCCCTCTCAACCTGTCGATCAACAAGGCGGTCGCGTATCTCTTGCTCGGAGCGCTCTGCTCATGTCTCATCGGGATCGTCTTGATGCGCGTGAAGCTCGGTCGCGGGCCAACGCGCCGGCAGGCGGTCGGTGAGACGATCTACGAAGTCGCGCAAGTCCAGGTGGCGGAGCAGGGCTTGCCCACGAAGGCGATCGGACGCTGGTTTCCCTACGTCGCGACGCTGATGATCTTCATCTGGACTGTGAACATGCTGGGGTTCATCCCGCTGCCGCTCTCGGACGAAAAGGTGACGATCGCGGGAGTCGAGCTCCCGACGCTCGCGATCTTCGCGGCCACGTCGACGCTCTCTGTGACGCTTGCGCTGGCACTCATGACATTCGTCTTCACCCACGTCGAGGGCATTCGCGCAAACGGCGCGTGGCGCTACTTCAAGAGCTGGATCCCAGAGGTCCCGAAGGTGATGCTCCCATTGATCATCCCGCTCGAGATCCTCGGTCAGTTCATGCGGCTCATCAGCCTCTCGGTCCGGCTCTACGCGAACATGCTCGCCGGCCACATGTTGATCCTCACGTTCGTCGGGCTGATCATCGTGCTAGAGAACGTCTTCCTCGCGATCGTCGCGGTGCCCGCCGCGGCGCTCTTCTACCTGTTCGAGGTCGTTATCGTCGTCTCCATCCAGGCCTACATCTTCGCCGCCCTGTCCGCCATCTACATCGGCTCGGCCATCGAGCCCGAGCACTAAGGAGGGTCTTCCCTGATGCTTTCCTCGTTCTTCTTCCTCGCCGCAGCCGAAGACGGCGCCGACGCTGGTAAGGCGATCGCCCTGGCACTCGGCATCGGGCTCGGCTCGCTCGGCGCCGGCATCGGCATCGGCAACATCTTCGGCTCGATGATCCAGGCCGTCGCCCGGCAGCCCGAGCTCCGCGGCGAGCTGACCGGCATCCAGTGGCTCGGTTTCGCTCTGACCGAGGCGGTCGTCTTCTACGGCCTCATCGGCGGCCTCCTCGCCTACGTTCTGGTCTGAGCGTGGCGCACTACCTGGCATCGGGCCTGATCGAGGTCGTTCCCGGCCTCATGATCTGGACGCTCGTCGCGTTCGGGATCACCTTCTTCGTCCTCAGGCGATTCGCCTTCGGGCCGATCCAGAAGACGATCGACGAGCGCCGCGACCGAATTCGTGCAGCGGTCGACGAGGCGGACAAGGCCCGCGAGGAGGCACGCCAGCTCCTCGAGCAGCACCGGCAGCTCATCGCGGACGCCAAGGGCGATGCCGCGGACATCCTGGCCGACGCGCGCAAGGTCGCCGACGCGCAGATCGAGCGCGTCAAGCAGGAGGCTGAAGTCGAGCGCGAGCGCCGTCTCGAGGAGACGCGGCGCCAGATCGACGCGGAGACGAAGCGCTCGCTGGACATGATCCGCTCCGAGGTGGCCGACCTCACGCTCGAGGCGACCGCCCGGGTCACCGGCAAGGTGCTCGATGCGGAGGATCAGCGGCGCCTGATCGACGAGGCGATCTCGGAGCTCGACTTCTCGGCACTCGAGAGGGACGCCCGCTAGACGATGGCCGTCGCGCAGCGCCTGTATGCTCGCGCGCTCTTCGAGGCCGCGCAAGAAGCCGACCGGCTCGGCGCGGTCTCAGCGGATCTCGCCGCCCTGGCGGCGACGCTCGCTGAGGTCCCCGAGCTGCGCGCCTTCCTCCGTAACCCTCAGATCGATCCTGCGGGCAAGGCCGATGTGCTCCAGCAGATCTCCGCCGACGCCGACGAGCTCGTCCGCAACTTCGTCCGCCTCGTTGCGGAAAAGGGCAGGGGAGGCGAGCTCGCGGAGATGAACACCGAGCTCGAGGTGCTCGTCGCCCGCTCGCAGAATCGACTCGCGGTCGAACTCACGACGTCGTACGAGCTCACCGACAAGGAGGCCCGGTCGATCGTCGCGAAGATCGAGAAAGCGTCTGGCCGAAAGGTCGAGGCCACCCGCACCGTCGACCCGAGCCTCATCGGTGGACTCGTCCTCCAGATCGGATCCCACCGCGCGGACGGCAGCGTGCGCGGTCGCCTCGAGCGCCTTCGCCACGAACTCGCAACAGCCCACTAAGGAGACCTCTGAATGAAGCTACGCCCCGAAGAGATCACCGCGATCCTCAAGAACCGAATCCAGCAGTTCGACGTCGAGACCGACCTCAGCGAGGTCGGCACCGTACTCCAGGTCGGCGACGGGATCGCTCGGGTCCACGGCCTCGAGAACTGCGTGTCGCTCGAGCGGCTCGAGCTCGAGCACGGCGTCGTCGGCATCGCCTTCAACCTCGAGGAGGACAACGTCGGTACCGCGCTCTTCGGCGAGTGGTACAAGGTCAAGGAGGGCGAGCCGGTCCGGCGCACGGGCGAGGTCATGAGCGTTCCGGTCGGCCCCGGGCTGCTCGGCCGCGTGGTCGACCCGCTCGGAAACCCGCTCGACGGACTCGGCCCGATCGAGGCGACCGAGCGGCGGCCGCTCGAGTTCAAGGCGCCGGGCGTCATCAGCCGTCAGCCGGTGAAGGAGCCGCTGCAGACCGGGATCAAGTCGATCGACGCGATGACTCCCGTCGGCCGCGGCCAGCGCGAGCTCATCATCGGCGACCGGTCGACGGGCAAGACAGCGATCGCGATCGACACGATCCTGAACCAGCGCGGCGGAGACGTCGTGTGCATCTACGTCGCCGTAGGACAGAAGGGCTCGACGGTCGCGCAGGTCGTCGAGCGACTTCGCGACGCGGGTGCGATGGAGTACACGATCGTCGTCTCCGCGCCGGCGCAGGAGGCGGCGCCGATCAAGTGGATGGCGCCGTTCGCCGGCTGCGCGATGGGGGAGTACTTCCTCTATTCGGGGCAGCACGCGCTCTGCATCTACGACGACCTCTCGAAGCACGCCGACTCATACCGGCAGCTCTCGCTGCTCCTTCGCAGGCCGCCGGGGCGCGAGGCATTCCCGGGCGACGTCTTCTACCTGCACTCCCGGTTGCTCGAGCGCGCGTGCAAGCTCTCCGACGAGCTCGGCGGAGGGTCCCTAACTGCGCTACCGGTGATCGAGACGCAGGCCGGCGACATCGCGGCCTACATCCCGACAAACGTGATCTCGATCACCGACGGCCAGATCTTTCTCGAGTCGAGCCTCTTCTTCTCGGGCGTTCGGCCAGCGATCAACGTCGGCACGTCGGTCTCGCGGGTAGGCGGTAACGCGCAGACGAAAGCGACGAAGAAGGTGGCCGGGCGTCTTCGCCTCGATCTCGCCCAGTACCGCGAGCTCGAGGCGTTCGCGCAGTTCGGCTCCGAGCTCGATGCCGCGACGCAGAGCGCACTTGCCCGTGGCGAGCGGATGGTGGCGACGCTGAATCAGCCGCAGTACCAGCCGTGGCCCATGGAGGAGCAGGTCGTCGGCATCTATTCGGGCATCCACGGCTGGTTGGACAAGATCCCCGTGAGCCAGGTGTCGCGCTTCCACGACGAGCTTCGCGAGCACCTGCGCACCGAGGGCTCGATTCTCGAGTCGATCAGGACGACCTCGGACCTCACGGACGACGTCGCCGAGAAGCTCCAAGCGGAGCTGGAGCGGTTCGTGCACGGCTTCAACGTCGAGGAAGAGAAGGGCCTCGCGGGCTAGCCCGCTTCGACTCGAACCGCATGGCCACCGTCCAGGATCTCAAGCGACGCATCGGCTCCGTTCGGAACACGCGCAAGATCACGCGTGCGATGGAGCTCGTGGCCGCCGCGAAGCTGCGACGTGCCGAGCTCCGGATCACCGCGCTCCGACCGTACGCGGAGACGATGAACGAGCTGATCGCGGGCGTGGGGCGGGCCTCCGCTTCCCTCAGACTCCCACTTCTCGAGCGGCGGGAGGGCGTCGAGGCGGTCGCGATCGTTCCCTTGACCGGGGACCGCGGGCTTGCCGGCGCATTCAACGCGCAGATCGTCAGGCGTGCGTTCGCGCTCGAGCGGGCGCTGCAGGCCGAGGGCACGAGCGTGCGCTGGGTGGCTGTGGGGAAGAAAGGGCGCTCGACGCTCCTGTTCCGCCGTCGTGAGCTCTCGGGCTCGTACATCGGCTTCACGGACCACGCGTCATACGCGGACGCACAGGCGATTGCGCATCGCTGCGGCGAGCTGTTCACGTCGGGCGAGGTCGATCGCGTCGTGCTCGTCTACAACACGTTCATCTCGGCGCTCACCCAGCGCGTCACGGAGCAGGACATCCTCCCGATCTCTCCCGACATCCTCGAGACGGACGAGGAGGAACGCGCCGCCGACACGCTTCGCGGCGACTTCATCTTCGAGCCGGAGCCCGAGCAGATCATGGAGCGGTTGCTGCCCGTCTACCTCGAAACGCAGGTGTACCGGGCGCTGCTCGAGTCGACCGCCTCCGAGCAGGGCGCGCGCATGACCGCGATGCGAAATGCGTCGAAGAACGCGGGCGACCTCATCGACTCGCTGACGCTGAAGATGAACCGCGCGCGACAGGCCGAGATCACGCAGGAGATCCTCGAGGTCGTCGGCGGCGCGGAAGCGCTCGTGTAGGGCGAGATACGTCTCGCCTCTACGGTGAGCAGCCTCGAAGCAAGGAACTAACAACCTGGTTCTTCGCGCGTTGAAGTGTCTGATGCGCAGCCGATGACGAGCCGAGTTCCCGACGTTTCCCCAGCTACCATCGCCCCCGTGGAACAGGTTCTCGCTGCGGAATCCGAGCCCGAGCGCTTCGAGAGAGCAGGTGCGATCTCGGATCGTCTCGTCGACAACATCGAGACGGTTGTCTACGGCAAGCGGGACGAGATCAAGCTCGTCCTCGCGGCGCTCGCGTGCGACGGACACGTTCTGCTCGAAGACGTGCCTGGTACGGCGAAGACCGTCCTCGCGCGCGCGATTGCCGGCAGCATCGAGGGCGCCGTCCCGCAGCGGATCCAGTGCACGCCGGACCTCCAGCCCACCGATGTCACCGGGCTCTCCGTCTTCGACCAGCGATCACGGAACTTCGAGTTCCGGCCGGGGCCCGTCTTCGCCAACGTCGTCCTCGTCGACGAGATCAACCGGGCCACGCCGAAGACGCAGTCGGCGCTGCTCGAGGCGATGGCCGAACGGCAGGTGACGGTCGACGGGGTGACGCACGAGCTCCCGTATCCGTTCCTCGTTCTCGCGACGGAGAATCCGATCGAGTACGAGGGGACGTTCCCGCTCCCCGAAGCGCAGCTCGATCGCTTCTTCCTACGGACGGCGCTCGGCTATCCGGAAGTCGACGACGAGCTGCGGATTCTCGTTGATCAGCGCTATTCGCATCCGCTCGAAGGGCTGCGTCCAGTGGTCGGTCTCGACGAGGTGCACGAGCTGCGTGCCGCGGCACAGCACGTCTACGTCGACGAGGTCCTTCATCGCTGGGTGGTCGACCTCGTTCGGGCCACCCGTGTGCAGGATGCTGTCGTTATCGGCAGCTCGGTGCGCGGGAGCCTTGCGCTCGAGCGAGCGGCGCGGGCCTGGGCTCTCCTCGACGGCCGCAGCTACGCGATCCCCGAGGACATCGAGCGGCTCTTTGTGCCGGTGCTCGTTCACCGCGTCGTGTTCACCCCTGGTTTCGTCGCACGCGCGCGTGCCACGGGCTGGGCCGAGACGATCGAGGAGTTCCGGCAGGCCTGCCTCGAGCGCGCTCCGCGCCCAGGCTCCGAGGCGGACCCCCTCTTCAAGGGCGGTGGCGGGGCCAGTTCGG
Source organism: Gaiellaceae bacterium (assembly GCA_035709545.1). Classification (GTDB taxonomy): domain Bacteria; phylum Actinomycetota; class Thermoleophilia; order Gaiellales; family Gaiellaceae; genus GMQP-bins7. The sequence goes on from DASTEM010000208.1 coordinate 7,296, forward strand.
ACGGGTCTCGCCCCGAGCACTAGCCTAGGCGCCGTGCCGAGCGCCCGGCTCACGTTCCCGCTCGTTCCTCGGCGCCGCTTCGTCGGCATCTCCTTCGGGACGATGAGGAGCCTACGCCGCGGCTCGGGCACCGACATCGCCGGCTCGAGGCCGTACCGGCCGGGTGACGACATCGACGCCATCGACTGGGCGGCATCCGCCAAGCTGTCGACAGCGAAAGGCAGCGACGAGTTCGTCGTTCGTGAGCGGTTCGCCGAGCGAGCTCCCAAGATCGTGATCGTCTGCGACCGCCGGCCGGAGATGTCGTACTTCGGCGCGCCGCTGCCGTGGCTCGACAAGCCACAGGCCATGCGGACGGTCGTCGAGCTCATCCTCGCGAGCGCGGGCGCCGCCGGCGGGTTCGTCGGCTATCTCGACTACGCCGACGGCGACACGCACTGGCGCCAGCCGAAGGGCGAGCGGAAGCTGATCGAGCTTCGCGACGAACGTCTCTGGTCGTCGGAGTACGGCGGCCCGCGGGACTGGCTCGAGCGCTCGCTTGCCCATCTCGCAGAGCACCCGCGCGCAGTCGGGATGGGCACGTTCGTCTTCGTGCTGTCCGATTTCATTCCGCCGCCGTCTAAAGAGATGTGGTTGACGGCAATCGAGCACCGCTGGGACCTCGTCCCGGTGGTGATTCAGGATCCGACCTGGGAGCAGAGCTTCCCGGATATCAGCGGGATCGTCGTCTCGCTACGCGATCCGCGCACTGGACGGATCGCACCCGTTCGGCTACGGGCGAAGGAGGCAGCCGCTCGAAAGGCCGCGAACGAGGAGCGCGTCTCGGGCGTGCTCGACACCTTTCGCACTCTCGACATAGACCCGATCCTCCTCTCGTCGAGCGACCCGGCCGAGATCCTCGGGTCGTTCCTCACCTGGTCCGACCTGCGGCGCACGCGCCGGGTCCTGGGGGCGTGAGAGCGTGAGGCGAGACCGTGTGTTCGTCGGAGTCGCGGTAGTGGGCTTGGCCGCTCTCGCCGTCGCGCTCCTCGTCTGGGATCGTGTCCAGGGAGGCGAGTCATCGAGCGTCGAGGGTCCCGCAGTCCAGGCTCGCACCGATCTCTCTCCGCGGAGCGTGTTCTTCGGAGACACGGTGTCCGCCCTCGTCGAAGTGACGCTGGATCGGAGCCGTGTCGATCCCGAGTCGGTCCGCGTGGAGGCCGTGTTCGCACCCTGGAAGCCTGTCGGGGCCGTCGAGCGCGTACGGCGCGACCAGGGAACGACGACCACCCTTCGGTTCTCGTACGTGCTGCGTTGTCTCGGAAACCGCTGCCTAGCGGCCGATGAGGACCTGGTCATCCTCGACAAGGCCGTTCAGACCTTCGGGCAGGCGCGGGTGACGTACGCGGCCTCGAAGGGAGCCACGGAGAGTGGGAGTGGCTCGGTTCGAGCGCCGTGGCCCCGGCTCCTCGTCGGCGCGCGGTTCTCGGCAAGGGACGCTCAGGCTGTCGGCTCGTCCTCGGGCGGGTGGCGAGCGGATCTCGACTCGATGCCGGCCGTTACGTACCGCATGTCACCCGGCCTTCTGTCCGCACTCCTGCTGGCAGGCGGTGCCGCGCTCGCCTCGGCGGGCGTGTTCGCCTACCGCTTCCGGCCGCGTCGCACCACGGCGCTGACCCTCCCGGAGGCGGCGCCACTCCAGCCAGGCCTGACGCCGCTCGAACAAGCTCTTGCGCTGCTCGAGCTCTCGCAGCGGGTGGACGGCGCCGCCGATCAGCGACGCGCGCTGGAGCTCGTGGCGGCGGCGCTGGCCGAGCGCGGGAGCCCGAAGCTGGCGCTGGCGTCTCGAACGCTCGCATGGTCGAGGCCCGTGCCGGGCGTCGAGGAGACGAACGGGGTTGCGGCCAAGGCCCGCTCCGCGCTTGGGAACGGTGCCGGATGAGCATCTGGAATCGGTCACCCTCAGTCGACAGCCACGAGACGCAGGTGCTGCGACGCGTATCCCTTCGCACGCGCGTACTGCAGGCCGTGCTCGTTATCGCAGCCCTCGCTCTGTTCGCACAGGCGACCGCGTCCGCGCGCGCGCTCGATCCTGCTAAGCCGACGTTCCTGCCGGAACGGTCCGGCGTACTCGTCCTGGATCTTTCCCTGAGCATCGGAGAGAAGGACTACGCTGCCATTCGCCAGACCCTCCGCCGGCTGATCGACGACGACGGCTCGATGGGGCTGGTGATCTTCTCCGATCTCGCCTACGAGCTGCTCCCGCCGGGCACGCCATCGGCAGAGTTGCGTCCGCTCGTTCGCTACCTCGTGCCTCGCCGAGGCGGAGCCGATGAGGCGAGGCCTGTCAGCCCATGGTCCGAGAGCTTCTCGGCGGGCACACGGATCTCGGCGGCGCTCGAGCTCGCGCGGAACATTCTCCGCCGCGACGGTGTGAAGAACGGCTCGATCCTGCTCGTCAGCGACCTCGTCACTGCGCCCGAAGACGTCCCGGAGCTGGCCCGGACGCTTCACGAGCTCAACCGACAATCCCTCATCGTTCGCGTCGTGGCTCTCTCGCCTCTGCAGGCCGGCCGCACGGTCTTCGAGACGCTGCTCGGCAAGGACGCGTTGATCGAGCCATCTCAGCTGAGAAATCCGCAGCGCGTCACGGTGAAGACCCAATCGGCGCTCCCCACCGGGTTCCTCATCCTCGGCGGCATCCTCCTCGCGGTGCTCGCGGCGAACGAGCGTTTCGCGGGACGCCTCGGCCTGCCGTCCATGCGAAGGCAGGACGCATGAGGCGAATCGGACTCGTCGGCGGGGTCCTCGTCTGCGTCGCGCTGGGCGCCTTTCTCCTTCTCCTCGCCGCCGACACCTGGCGTTTGAGCGATGCCGTTGGCGCGGACGACGTCCGCTACCGTGCGGCGCCGAGTGCCGATGACCTGTGGGATCCCGGTGCGCTCGTTCCGCTCGAGGTGGCACGGAAGAGCCTTGCCCTCGGCGACGACCTCGCATTCCGGCGGGCCGTGCGCGCGATGCGTCTGGGGAAGCTCGAAGATACGAGGAGCTTCGACACGAACGTCCTGATCCAGCGTGCCGAGGCGCAGCGGCAACTCGAGGCGATTGCAGCGAGCGGCGGCGATCCCGCCCGTCGCTCGAGGGCGATGACCCTCGTCGCAGTGCTCCTCCTCGCCACGCCCGTTCAGACTGCCGACGAGCAGCGCGCCGCGCTGAAGGCCGCTGTCAGGCAGCTGCACTCCGCCATAGAGCTCGATCCGAACAACGACGAAGCCAAGTTCAACCTCGAGTTTGCGCTCCGGAGACGCAATGTGGGCTTGGGCACACAGGGGGGATCGCTTCCGAATCCCGGCGGGACTCCGAATACAGCCAAGGGCGCCGCGACGGGTGCCGCCGGCAGCGGTTACTAGGTCCTGAGTTGTGACGCTCGAGCTCTTGACCCCCGGCGGCGCACTGATCGCTCTCGCCGTGCTCGTCCCCTTGGCCGCGCTCGTGAGCCTTGCGAGACGCGCGTCGCGTATACGGCGAGGACTCGGACTCCCCGAATTGCCGATGCGGCTGCGTCTCCTCCCGATGTTCGCGGTCCTTGCCGTCGCCGGGTTGCTCGGGCTTGCTGCGACTCAACCACTGGTCGGGCGGACGTCGGCACGCCACGTGCGCTCCGACGCCGAGGTGCTGCTGGTCGTCGACGTCTCGCGCTCCATGCTCGCGCGGCAGGGTCTCGAAGCTCCTTCGCGGCTCGAACGAGCCAAGTCCGCGGGCGTGCGGCTGCGTTCAGCGCTTCCGAGCGTCCCGATGGGGATCGCCTCGATGACCAACAGGGTGCTGCCGCATCTGTTCCCGAGCGCAGACCGTGACGTCTTCGAAGCCACGCTCGAGCGCGCGATCGGCATCGAGCGTCCTCCACCGGGCTCGAGTTTCCTCGCCCCCGATCAGCCGGTCGCGACGAACGCCACCAACCTCGCTTCGCTGGCCGACGTCGGTACTCAGCGGTTCTACTCTCCGGCTGCCACGCATCGGCTGCTCGTGGTGCTCACCGACGGTGAGAGCGTGGAAGTCTCCGAAGCTGCCGTCGGACGCAGTCTTCGCCGAGCGGGGATCGAGACCGTCTTCGTCCAGTTCTGGGATGCGGACGAGCAGGTCTTCACGGACGGTGCACCCGAGCGTGAGTACAGGTCCGATCCGGCGGCGCGCTCGAACCTCGATCGCCTCGCAACTGCGACCGGGGCCAGCGTCTACAGCGAGTCGGGCCTCGACGAGGCAACGAGCAAGGCTCGCGACGTCCTCGGCAGCGGGCCGACCGTCGCGCAGGCGCATCGCCCAGATCAGATAGCGCTCGCGCCGTATCTCGCGGCGGCGGTCTTTCTCCCGCTGACGCTCTTGCTGTGGCGGCGCGACCGGTAGTCCGCGAGCCGGTCTGAGCCGCGGCTCGTGGTCGAAATGACGGCCGGTCGTGCGGGATTCGAGCGTGCGGTGTCCGACTACGCGCTCGCCGAGCTCACGCTCCCCGACCACGTTCTCGCCGTTGCAGCCGACTCGCTCGACCGGACCGGTCTCTTCCTGCTCGGTGAGCTACACGGCGTTGCGCAGACCCCGAACGCGATCCTCGGGCTCGTGTCGGGGCTCCATGTCCGCGCACTCGCCTTCGAGTGGTCGTACGACGAGCTCGACCGTGTAGTACAGCCGGTGCTCACGACCGGAGCTGTCGACTCGGACGCCCTGTGGGCGTTGCCGTCGACGGCCGAGGTCTTCTCCGGTGACGGCCGCTTCACGGCCGGACACGTACGCCTGCTCGAGTACCTGGCTGATCGACTCGATCGGATCGTGCTGCTGGACCGCGCCGTGTCCGAGGAGACCGGACGCGAGAGGGGGATGGCGCAGCGACTCCTCGCCGCCCGGCACCCCGGCACCCCGGCACGCCGATGCTGGCCGTGCTGGGCGGAGGTCACGTGGTGCGTGCTTCGCAGGACGAGGTCGAAAGCGTCGGAATGCTCGTCGACCAGGAGCTACCCGGCGTCGCGAACGGCATCCTTGTGCCGTCGTCTGGAACGTGCTGGTTCCATGGTGAGATGGAACTGCCATTGGGGAACCTGCCGCGTGCCGATGTGATCGTCCCGATCGGGGTTGCCTCACCCGCCGTCGTCCCGCAGCATCCGGCGAACGTCAGAGGCGCTCGACGAGCCTGAAGCGCTCGGCGACCACCAGGGTGTCGTCGTCGATCTCGTGATCCGCCCAAAAACGCTCGTGGGCGCGCCGCCAGTCGGCGACGGTCTCGAATCCTTCGCCCTCGTCCACGGCGAAGGCGAGATCGACGTCGCCCGCGCGCACCACGCGAACCTCAGTCGTCTCCACGATGGCGACGGGCTCGTCGTCGAAGCCGAGCAGCAGCGCTCTACCGCCGCTCCGTGGAAGCGGCTCGCCGGGCTCGTAGTCCGACCGTAGCCCGGCCGTGGCCGTCTTGTCGCCGCGCAGCACGGCGTCGACGAGTTTCTGTCGCAAGGCGGTCCGCGCATAGCCGAGCTCGAAGCGCGGGAGATCCAAGCGGTCAGCTCAGAGCTCCCAACGCAAGGAACGGCGATGTCGTGCGATCATTGCGTCAAAGCTCTTCGTCCGGCCCGACGAACCAGCGCTCGACGGCCTCGGGAAAGCCGGTCTCGTCCATGTACGAGACCGCGCGGCTCGCGAACCAGACGACCGCGTCGCGGTCGGCTTGGATCAGTGCCGCGCGCACCGCCTCGTCGCCGTGGAGATGTCCGCCCTTCGCTCCGGCGCGCGCCCGGCGAAGCCGGC
>DASTEM010000209.1:0-3294 GCA_035709545.1 Gaiellaceae bacterium
AGCGCCCTTGGTTGAGAATGTGCTCCAGAAGCGGTCGAAATCCTCGATCTTCGCTGTTGCGAGGACCATCTCTGCCTCCTTATGTCGGAGTGCTGTTCGCGCCACGCACCCTACGCCATTTCGGCGCTACATGAAGAGCAAGGGTGGATCGAACACGGCTCGCAATCTGGAACTTCGCTGCGAGTCGTGCCCAACTTGCGGTACCAAGACCCCGATTTGTTGCCTGCGGAGGAAGCGGCCGAGGCCGCCAACCCGCGTGAGTCAGGCGGAGGGGGAGGGATTTGAACCCTCGAGGCGCTTGCACGCCTAACGGTTTTCGAGACCGCCCCGTTCGGCCGCTCCGGCACCCCTCCGCGGGAGGTACAGGGTAGCCGCGCCTCGAGCCGGACGCGTCCGGCTCATGGAGCCCACAGGGCAGTCCGATATCCTGAGCGTCCCGGGAGAAGTGGCCGAGTGGCTGAAGGCGGCGCCCTGCTAAGGCGTTAGGTGGGGAAAACCCTGCCTCGAGGGTTCGAATCCCTCCTTCTCCGCTCCGACCGGCGGCACCCAGCTACCGCAGGCGCGCCTCACCTGGTTGTCGGGACGCGCGGCGTCGGCTAGGGTGGCGGCATGCGCGGTCGCCTCGAGCCCTCCTCGGCCCTCGGCCTTGCGCTCCGCCTGCTCCTTCCCCGCTAGGGGAAGCGAGCGACGCACATACTCACGCCGTGCTCCCGCACACCGCCGGGAGTCGTCTGCCCACTTGCCCGAGGAGAAGTGCCATGCCGATGCCATTCCATCGCTACCGCCCATACGACACGGTCGCGCTCTCCGACCGCACCTGGCCCGACGTGGTCGTCGAGCGCGCGCCGATCTGGTGCTCGACGGACCTCCGGGACGGGAACCAGGCGCTCGTCAATCCGATGGATCAGCAGCGCAAGCAGCGTTTCTTCGACCTGCTCGTGCGGCTCGGCGTGAAGGAGATCGAGGTCGGCTTCCCGGCGGCCTCGAAGACCGACTTCGACTTCTGCCGCCGCCTGGTCGAGGACGACCTCGTGCCCGGGGACACCACGATCGCCGTGCTGACCCAGGCGCGGCCGGAGCTGATCGAGCGCACGTACGAGGCGATCGAGGGCGCACGTCGCGCGATCGTCCATCTCTACAACTCGACCTCGGAGACCCAGCGCCGTATCGTATTCCGGCTCGATCGCGAGGGGATCGCCGCGCTCGCCGTGCGAGGCACGGCGCTCTGCCGCGAGCTCGCCGAAGGGCTCGAGACGGAGATCGTGTTCCAGTACTCCCCCGAGAGCTTCCATCACACGGAGCTCGACTTCGCACTCGACATCTGCGAGGCGGTTGCGGCCGAGTGGAGGCCGACGCCCGACGAGAAGATGATCGTCAACCTGCCGACCACCGTGGAGGCGTTTCCGCCGAACGTCTACGCCGACCGGCTCGAGTGGTTCGGCCGCAACTTCTCGCAGCGTGCGAGCACGATCCTCTCCGTGCATCCGCACAACGACCGCGGCACGGCGGTCGCGACGGCGGAGCTCGGACTGATGGCCGGCGCCGAGCGGGTCGAGGGATGCCTGTTCGGGAACGGAGAACGCACCGGGAACGTCGACCTCCTCACGTTGGCGCTCAACCTGCTGACGCAAGGAGTCGACCCTCGGCTCGATCTCACCGAGCTCGACGAGGCGCGTCGCATCGTCGAGGAGTGCAACGAGCTGCCCGTCCATCCGCGGCACCCGTACGTCGGCGAGCTGGTGTACACCGCGTTCTCGGGTTCCCATCAGGACGCGATCAAGAAGGGCATGGACGCGCAGGAGCGCTCCCGCTCAGCTGTCTGGGACGTCCCATACCTTCCGCTCGACCCCAAGGACGTGGGGCGTGACTACGAGGCCGTGATCCGGGTCAACTCGCAGTCGGGCAAGGGCGGCGTCGCCTACCTGATGAAGACGGAGCACCACCTCGATCTCCCCCGAGGGCTCCAGATCGACTTCGCGCAGAAGGTGCAGGCCATCACCGATGCCCGTGGCGGCGAGCTGACCGCGCAGGAGCTGATGGGGGCGTTCGCCGAGCACTACCTGGACGTCACGGAGCCGTACGCGCTCGTCTCGTACTCTCACGAGAGCGGGGAGGAGGGTGACCGCCTCGTCGCTCGGATGCGAGTTGACGGCGAGGAGGTCGAGGTCGTCGGCGAGGGAAACGGCCCGATCGCCGCGCTCGTCCACGGAATCGAGGAGCAGTTCTCACTCGCGGTCGAGGTACGCGATTACCACGAGCACGCGATGTCGAAGGGGGAGGACGCGACCGCGGCGGCCTACGTCGAGGCGGACGTCGACAGCGAGGCTTTCTGGGGCGTCGGGATCCACCCGTCGATCGTCACCGCGTCGCTCAGGGCCGTGATCAACGCGGTCAACCGGGCTGCATTGCTGCGGACGGCACGTGACGAGGCCGCCGCGGCCTTCGACCGCTAGGCGAGAGACCGGACGCCACCCTGAACAGAAGTGGCGTCCGGTCATGAGCGTTCGGCTCTCCGGCGAAGCGCAGGAAGAGCAAGGGGCAGTCCGACCTAGCTAGCTCCGAACCTGACCACAGTCCACGCCCGCGTTCAGACAGCGCCGAACGAGATCCACGAGCGCGGACTGCTGCCAGGTGTTCCAGTAGTCGGCGTGTGGGATCAGGTTTCCGTCCGAGAACGCGTATCCCGGCCCGCCGATCGACTGCGGGAAGCGGATGTAAAGCTTTACGTGCGGAATCTTCACCGGATGTGTCGAGGGACAGGCATTGCCGCGCGGATAGGCGACGTGACTCCTATGGTCCGGCGAGTCGAGACGCACCCCGTCCCAGCACTGAGGGAAGTGCACGATCGCGCGGGGGAATGTGCTCGAAGCACACTTCGGCGGGGAGGAGTACTTGACTCCCTCGCTCTTGCACGACCAGAAGGCGACGGCAAGCGAACCGGGGCCGCCGGCGACCATGCGGAAGTCGGGCGGGAACGGTTGTGTCGTCGAGTAGGAGACGGGATCGTTCTTGTAATAGGCCGAGATCCCGTCGGCGTTGACAACCGATCCGCTTGGCCCGATCAGCGCGGGTGACCAGTAGCCGGCCGTGTCGTTGCGGTTGGGACACGTCGTCCCTGCCGCCACCATCGACGCGTACGTCGAGTTGGCGTTGGTGGAGCGGTTGCCGAAGAACTCGTGCAGGTGCGCCGAGGTCGTACCCGGTGAGACGATGGGATCGACCTGGGCGAGGTGGCTAGGACCGCACTTGAGGATGAAGAGCCCGTCGCGCGTCTCTGCGGACGCGGGGGCGACG
>DASTEM010000210.1:0-7217 GCA_035709545.1 Gaiellaceae bacterium
AGCGTCCAGCTTCACACTCTTTATGCGTGCGTGCGGATACGGGCTCCGGACGATCGCCATGAACACGGCCCCAGGCAGCGAGAGGTTCTCGACGAACGTGCCGCGCCCGCGGAGAAGCGAGGCGTCTTCCTTTCGCTTAACAGACGTGCCGACGAACGTTCCGGTTGTCTCGACGACGGCCATCACGCCACCCCCGCCACGTCGGCCACTGCGGCGACGATGTTGTGGTACCCCGTGCAGCGGCAGAGGTTGCCCTCGAGCCCCTCGCGGATCGCGGCCTCGTCGGTCGCCTCGCCGCTCTCGATCAGGCTGACGGCCGCCAGCACCATGCCTGGCGTGCAGTAGCCGCACTGGAGCGCGTGGTGCTCGTGAAAAGCCTGCTGGACGGCGTGGAGATCGCCGTTCGTCGCCAGGCCTTCAATGGTCGTGATCTCCATCCCGTCGGCTTGGACTCCGAGCATCGTGCAGGACTTCACGGCCTCGCCGCTCACGAGCACCGTGCATGCCCCGCAGGAAGACGTGTCGCAGCCGACATTCGTGCCTGTGAGCCCGAGTCGCTCACGGAGCACGTACACGAGCAGCTCGCGCGGTTCGACCTCGAGCTCGTGGCGTACGCCGTTAGCAGTGAGCGCCACTTTTCGCATCGGCTCTCCTTTTCCCCGTCGACAGCCCCGCGAGCCTAATACGGGAAGAGCCGTTTGGCTACCTCCGCTGTTTCAGCGCCCGCTCGATCTGACGCTGCGCGTCCCGGTCGGCGATCACACGTCGCTTGTCGGCGCGCTCGCGGCCTCGGGCGAGCGCGATCTCGACCTTCACGCGGCCGTCTTTGAAGTACATGCGTGTGGGGACGAGCGTCAGGCCCTTCTCACGCACCTTTCCGTACAGGGAGTCGATCTCGGTGCGGTGGAGAAGGAGCTTCCGGTCGCGATCGGAGACGTGACCGGTTCCGCCACTTTGCACGTACTCAGCGATCGAGGCGCCGACGAGCCACGCCTCGCTTCCGCGAATGTCCGCGTACGCCTGTCCGAGCTGCACCTTGCCGTCGCGGGCGGACTTCACCTCGGAGCCCGTGAGGACGACTCCGGCCTCGATGCGCTCGATCAGCTCGTAGTCCCGCCGCGCGCGGCGGTTGTCGGCGATCAACTTGGTTCCGGTCGGCTTGGCCACGCCGGGGAGTCTAGGGGCGAGATCTATCTCGCCCTATGAGTCGGGAAGAGCGCTGGCGAAGCGGCGGGCGATCTCTTTCAGCATCGCGAGTGCCACGGTTGGCTCGGACTCGACGAGCGCGATGGCCTCGTCACGCGGGATCGCCAGGCACGTGACGTGGCTCGACGCACGCACACGCGCTGTTCGCGTGCCGCCCGGCGAGAGGAGCGTCAGCTCACCGAAGAAGTCTCCGGGGCCAAGCTCGACCGAGCCGCCACGCCACTCCACGGAGACGGTCCCGTCGAGAATGACGAACATCCCCGAGCCTGGATCACCCTCCAGCGCGAGGACTTGCCCGGCCTGAGACGTCATTTCGCCAGCGGATCTCGACACTCGCTCGAGGCCGGCATCGCTCATGCCCTCGAAGAGCGGGATCGCTCGAAGCTCGTCTGGCGTCACAGAGCGTTCATATCACGACCGAGCAGCGATGCCGACACAGCGGTCGCAGAGCGGGAACCAGGGAGCGCACGAGCGACCGCACGAGCGGCAGCGTCCGATCGTCGGCGACTCGACCTCCACCCGCAGCCGGGCGACGACCCGCTCCGCTGCGGCTTCCTCGAGTGCAGCGGCGCGCTCGATCGTCACGCCGCCGACATCCGCGTACTGGAGAGCGAACCAGCGCAGGATGCTCGCCTCGCGCCCAGCTTGCTCGGCGTCCTCGAGGGAGGCACCGCGCAGTCGAGCCGTGTCTAGGAGGAACGTGAGATGCGGCCGTGCGATGCGGTCTCCGGCGAGTGCGAGCGCGAACGTGGCAAGAAGCTCGAGGCCGTCTTCGTCCACGGGGGCATTGACGAGCTTCCACGTGTCGTCGAGCGAGATCCGACGCCCCCGTTCGGCGAGTCGACGCTGGACAGCTTCGAGCCGAAGGCGAAGCGGCTGCAGCGACTCGACTGCGAGCCAGCTCTCGAACGCCCACTCGCGAAGCGCGACCCGGTGCCACGCGACGAGCGCCGCATCGAGGTCGGCAGGGTCGCTCACGCCGAGATCCGCGAGCCGCGGCCGAATCCGCGCCTCATCGACGACTCGATACCCCCGATAGCCGCCGGGGAGCGGGACATGTGGCTCGAGAGCCGACTCGACGAGCTGCGGGTCGGCCATACCCCAGCCGAGCCCCGCGAGTACGCCGACGTGCCCGCGCTCGACCAGCCCGAACCGTCCGGCTCGCCCCGCGATCTGCGCGAGCTCCCACGGGAGGAGGTCACGCCGCTCCTCGCCGTCGAACTTCGTCGTCTCGGCGAAGAGAAGCGTCTCGCAGGGAAGGTTCACCCCGTGACCGAGAACGTCGGTGGCGACGCACACGTCAGCCGCGCCTGAGAGGAAGCGGTCGATCTCCTCACGCCGCGAGGCCAACGGCATCGCGCCGTAGAGCACCGCGACTCGACCCGGATGAAGGCGGTTGACCTCCCCCGCGAGCGCGAGCACGGCCTTGCGGCTGAAAGCGACGACGACCGTGCCGGGGCCGAGCGAGCGAAGAGTCGTCTCGCCCACGAACTCGAGCGGGAGCTTGCGTTCGAACACCTTGAGCTCGGCGTCGGGGAACGCGCGCTCGACGAGGGGGAGGGCGTCGAGCGCGCCGAGAACGAGGATCTCGCGGTACTCGCCTGCGAGAAGGAGCCTCGTCCACGCGGACCCGCGCTCGGTGTCGTCGGCCCACTGCACCTCGTCCAGCACGAGGAGGTCGCCGTGCTGCGGAGCCATCTCGACCGTCGAGCAGATGACAGGCGCGTGCTCGTTCACGCGCTCCTCGCCCGTCACGAGCCCGACGTTCTCCGCGCCGATGCGCTCGCCGAGGCGCCGGTGAGCCTCCTGGGCCAGCATACGGAGCGGCCCCGCGTAGACGCCCGAGCCCTTCTCGGCGAGCTCCTCGAGCGCCGCGTACGTCTTGCCCGAGTTCGTCGGGCCGAGGTGCGCGACGACGCGGGCCGGCGGCTCGCGGCGCGACGGAAGCGAGATCGTGATCTTGCCCTCGGCCAGTTTCACGGCCTGCGCCGGGCGCCGGCGCGCACGCTCTGAGCGGCTCGGCCGCTTCTGCCTGCCGCCGGCTGGCCTTCGATGACGCACGTCGACCTAGACGCGAAGGAAGCGGCGGAGCGTCAGGCCCGAGCCCAAGGCGCCGATGCCGAGCCCGATCCCGATCAAGATGACGGCCGTCCACATGAACGCGAGCGCGCGCACGTCTGGGTCATCTTGGATGTGACCGAGGATCTGCGGAATCGCAATCTCGCGGCCCACGAACAGCAGGAGCACCGCGGCGAGCGAGCCCACAAGCCCGGTCAACACACCCTCGAGCATGAAGGGCCCACGGACGAACCAATTGGTCGCTCCGACGAGCTTCATGACCTCGATCTCACGTCGCCGCGCGAAGATCGAGAGCCGGATCGTGTTGGCGATGAGGATCGTCGACGCGCCGAGCAGAATCACGACCGCGATGAGGAAGACGACCTGAATAGCCCGCGCGATCTGCAGGATCCGCTGCGATACCTCTTTGCCCCAGCGGACCTCCCCGACCGCAGCGAGCTTCGAGCTCTGGACGGCGAGCGCGATCGCCTCCGTGTCCTCGCCCTTCTTCGGGAGCACGTCGAATGAGGCCGGCAGCGGGTTCGAGACGAGATTCTCCGTCAGCTCGGGATTACGCTTGCGCATGATCGCGAGCGCGTCCGCCTTCGAGAGGTACGAGATCCCGCCCTCCTTCACGCGCGGATTCGACCCGAGCAGAACACGCAGCTCGTCGACCTGCTTCGGCGTGGCTTCGTCCTTGATGAAGACGTGGACGGCCAGCTCGCGCTTCTTGTCGTCCGACCACGACACGAGCCAGGTGCCGAGGCCGATGAAGACGCCGATGAGGAACATCCCGATCAACACCGAGACCGCGGAGGCAACCGTCGTCGACACATTCGCGCCGATCGACTTGACCGCCTCCGAGAACACGAGCCGGAAGCGCGTCATTCCTCCGTGTACCCCCCGCGCCGCTCGTCGCGCACGAGCCGCCCTGCCTCGAGCGCGATCACGCGTTTACGCATCTTGTCGACCATCTCGCGGTCGTGGGTGACCATGAGAATCGTCGTGCCCGTACGGTTGATGCGGTAGAGGAGCTGCATGATCCCGACCGACGTATCGGGATCGAGGTTCCCGGTGGGCTCGTCGCAGATGAGGAGCGGCGGGTGGTTGACGAAGGCGCGCGCGATCGAGACGCGCTGCTGCTCGCCGCCCGAGAGCTCCTCAGGGCGCGAGTTCATCTTGTGCGCGAGTCCGACGAGGTTCAGAACCTCGGGAACCTTCTTGCGAATCTGCGCGTTCGATTCGCCCTGGACGCGCAGCGCGTAGCCGATGTTCTCGGCGGCCGTCCGGTTGGGCAGAAGCTTGAAGTCCTGAAAGACGCAGCCGAGATTTCGCCGCAGGAGCGGCACCTTGGACCCTTTGAGCCGTCCGAGGTCGCGCCCTCCGACGATGATCCTGCCCTCCGTCGGCTCGATCTCCTTGAGGAGAAGGCGGATCACGGTGGACTTGCCCGAGCCCGAGGCGCCGACCACGAAGACGAACTCGCCCTTGTCGATCGTGAAGGAGACGCCGGTGAGAGCGGTGACGTTGGGCTCGTAGACCTTCTTCACGCTCTCGAAGACGATCATCGTCGAGCCGCTCGGGTCGGCAACTGCCGGAAGCGGCTCCGCGATCGTCTCTGGCTCGGCCAAGGCCGTCATCGTTCCGTCTGTCTCCAAGTCGTCTTCCAACACCGGGCGAAGAGCTGAGGCAGCCTGGGGCGGCTGCTCCGGTTCGGGGGGAGCGCCGATTGTAGCTGACACCGTTACAGCACCTTCCCTGCGGCCTTGGCGAGCAAGTAGGCGTGGACGAAGCCGTCGATCCCGCCGTCGAGGACTGACTGCGCATTCCCGACCTCGTGGTCGGTTCGGTGATCCTTGACGAGTTGGTACGGGTGAAGCACGTAGGAGCGGATTTGACTCCCAAAGCCGATGTCCTGCGCTGCACCTCGCTCGCGCGCGAGCTCGGCCTCGCGCTTCTCCTCCTCGAGCTCCGCGAGACGGGACTTCAGGATGCGGAGGGCCGTCTGCTTGTTCGACGTCTGAGAGCGCTCGTTCTGGCACTGGACGACGATGCCGGTCGGGAGGTGGGTGATGCGGACGGCGGAGTCCGTCTTGTTCACGTGCTGCCCACCCGCTCCACTCGAGCGGTAGGTGTCGATCCGCAAGTCCGCGTCGTCGATCTCGATCGGAGCGTCGTCGGCGAGGAGCGGAGCGACGACCACCTGCGCGAACGCAGTGTGCCGCCGGTGCGCCGCGTCGAACGGAGAAAGCCGGACGAGCCGGTGCACGCCGCGCTCGGCCTTCAGCGTGCCGTATGCGTTCTCGCCGCGGACGGCGACAGTCGTCGACTTCAGGCCCGCCTCCTCCCCTGGGCTCGCCTCGAGAATATCGGTCTCGAAGCCGCGGTCGGCCGTCCAGCGCAGATACATGCGCAGGAGCATGTCCGCCCAGTCCTGCGCGTCCGTACCTCCAGTTCCGGCGTGCACCTCGAAGATCGCGTCGCCCGCGTCGTATTCGCCCGTGAAGAGCGCGTCTTCTTCGAGCCGTCCGAGCTCACCTTCGAGGGCGGCAACGAGCTGTCCGATCTCGTCCTCGTCCTCGCCGAGCGAGAGCAGCTCCCTGGTGTCGTCGTATTCCCGCTGAAGTCGCTCGTAGCGCTCGAGCTTGCGGGTGATCCGCGAGTGCTCGGTCGAGATGCGTGCCGCGCCGGCTTGATCGTCCCAGAAGCCGGGCGCGCCCATCGCATCCTCGAGCTCGGCGCGGCGGCGCGCTAGGCGGTCCGGGTCAAAGGTAATCACGGACCCAGGCGAGCTGGGCCCCGATTTCCTCGAGACGCTGGTCGAGCGGTTTGCCGTCCTGGTCGGCCACGCTGAACACCTTAGCCTGAGGCCCGGAGGCGCTCGCGGAGGAGGAGGCACGCCGCAAGCCATGCGACGCCCAGAGACCATCCAGCGAGAACGTCCGTCACGTAGTGGACGTTGAGCGCGATCCTGCTAAGCCCGACAACGAGGCCGGCCGCGACGACGATCGCCCAGAGCCATGCTCGCGCCCGCCGCGAAGGCAGACGCTCCGCAACGAGTACGGTCGCAGCGCCGAGGCTCGCGACTCCCGCGGTCGCATGGCCGCTCGGAAACGACGCGGACGTCGGGAGGTCGATCGCGCTTCCGAGGTCCGGACGAGGGCGATCGAACCAAGCTTTGAGCAGAGCAACCGCGGTCGCGGAAACGGCGAACGTCGCCAGGAGGAACCCGAGGTCGGCCCACGCACGCTCACGCAGGAGCACAGCGCCGAGGAAGACCCCGATCGCGGTGATGCCGATCCAGCCGCCGAGCCAGGACGGCGGGCGGGCCAGCCACTCGACCCACGACGGCAAGCTCGCGGCCACCCATTCGGCAACCTCGCGATCGACCGCCGCCAGCGGATCGTGCTCGTACGCGAGCGCAAGCGCCACGAATCCGGCCAGACCACCTGTGAACGCGAGGACGTAGGAGCGAGATATGTCTCGCCCCTACAGCTCCAGGCAGAGCATGTTCACGCGCCGTGGCAGCGCTTGAACTTCTTGCCCGAGCCGCACCAGCACGGGTCGTTGCGGCCGATGTCCTTGTGCTCGTTCACGGCCTGCGCTTGCGCGAAGGAGCCGGACGACGGTGCGGGAGGCGCGGCCAGCGCCGTCGCGGCGCCTCCGGCTGCCGCGATCACCTCCGCGCCGGCCGACGTCTCATGCTCGTAGTGGAGCGCACCTCCGTCTCGAGGCTGCGCCTGCTCGAGCGCCGGTTCCTCGATCGTCACCGCGATGTGGAAGAGAGTGAACACGACCTCCTGGCGGATCGCCTGCCCGAGCTCCTCGAACAGCATGTGCCCCTCGCCGCGGTACTCGACGAGCGGATCCTTCTGAGCGAAGGCACGCAGGTGGACGCCCTCGCGGAGGTAGTCCATCGACTCCAGATGCTCGCGCCAGCGCTGGTCGACGGT
>DASTEM010000211.1:0-7195 GCA_035709545.1 Gaiellaceae bacterium
GAGGCCTGGACCGGCCCCCAGGTCGCGTGGAAGATGGCACGAGGACGCGAGGGAGCCTTCGGCGGGAAGACGTTGCTGAAGCCCGTCGTCTGGCTCGCCTTCTGCCTCGTCTTCCTTGTCGGGCTAGCCGATCTGCGGCGGCCACTGACGGCTTGCAACCTCGATCTGCTCGTGCTTCTTGCGTTCTCCGTCTCGCTTGCGTTCTTCAATCGCGGCGAACTCTTCCGCAGCGTCCCGCTCGCCTATCCGGTGCTCGGCTATCTGCTCGTACGTGGGCTTTGGGTCGGCTCGGGGAGACGGGCGAGGCCGCTTCGCTCGGTGTGGCCCACCTGGACCATCGCCGCCGCAGCCGTGTTCCTGCTCGGGTTCCGGATCGGCCTCAACGTCGAGACGCCACGTGGGGTGATCGATGTCGGTCTCGCGGGGGTGGCCGGTGCGAGCCGGATCCTCGACGGCGAGGCGCCGTACGGGAACATGCCGCAACGAGGCGAGCTCGAGCCGTGCGGGCCGAAGGACACGGACGGGGAGGTTCGGGACCGCATCCAGACGAACGGGCGCTGCGAAGCCGCGATCGAGCGTGGTGACACGTACGGTCCTGTCTCCTACCTCGGCTATGTGCCGGCGACTGCGATCTTCGGCTGGAGTGGGAAATGGGACTCGCTTCCCGCCGCGCACGCCACCTCGATCGCGTTCGATCTCCTGACGATCCTCGGGCTCTTCCTCGCCGGGCTCCGATTCGGAGGATTCCGTCTGGCAGCGCTGCTCACGTTCGCCTGGACGGCGTACCCGTTCACCGCCTACGCGCTCAACGCGAACACGAACGACACGATCATGCCGGCGTTCCTCGTGCTCGGGTTCTGGCTCGCGGCTTCCGCACCGGCGAGAGGAGCCGCGGTGGCGCTCGCCGGCTGGTCGAAGTTCGGCGCACTGCTCGTCGCGCCGCTCTGGGCGGCGTACCCGAGCCTCGACCTGCGCAAGCTCGCGCGCTACGCGACCGCGTTTGCCGTCGCCACGCTGCTCGCGTTCACCGTGCTCCTGCTCGAGCCCGATCTCGGGAAGGCGGCGCGGACGTTCTGGGATCGCACGCTCGGGTTCCAGGTCGGCCGCGATTCACCCTGGTCGCTGTGGGGCTGGGGGCAGTACCACGCGGAAGGAATCCCGGATCTCGGCTTCGTCCAACCGGTGCTGGTCGTGCTCGCGGTGGGGCTCGCGCTCGTTGTCGCGGTCCGCCCTCGCACGAAGGGCCCGCTGGAGCTGGCCGCTCTGACAGCGGCCGTGCTCGTCGCGTTCCAGATCACGCTGACGCACTGGTTCTACCTCTACCTGCCGTGGGTGATTCCGTTCGTGCTGCTCTGGCTGCTGCTTCCGCAGCCGCCCGATCAGGGAAACGGGACGCGAACGGCTTCGATCGACGACGCCTTGCCGGTCTCGGCGTCGCACTCTATGAGCGCGCCCTCGATCCGCACGCCGCCCTGAGCGGTCGCGAAGCGCACCGGGAGCCCGGTGCGCATGCGGCGAATGGCGAGCTCGGCCTCCACTCCGATCACGGAGTCGTGGGGACCCGTCATCCCCGCGTCCGTGATGAATGCGGTGCCTCGCGGGAGCACGTACGCGTCCGAAGTCTGCACATGCGTGTGCGTGCCGACGACTGCCGTGACTCGGCCGTCGAGCCAGCGCGCGAGCGCGGCCTTCTCGCTGGTCGCCTCCGCGTGCGCGTCGACGAGGACGAGCGGCGTGGCGCGGCGGGCTTCCTCGACGAGGTCGTCGATGAGCTCGAACATCGACGTCGCGGGATGGAGGAAGAGAGACCCGAGCACGTTGATCACGGCGAGACTCGAGCCGTTCGCGACCGGCACGAGCGCGAGGCCACGTCCCGGCGTGTTCTTGGAGGTGTTCGCGGGTCGAACCACACGATCCGAGGCATCGAGATACGGGCCGATCTCAGTTCGCCGAAACGCGTGGTTGCCGAGTGTGATCGCGTCGGCGCCCATGGCGAGGAGCTGGTCGGCGAGCCGTGGTGTGATCCCGATCCCGTCCGCTGCGTTCTCGCCGTTGATGACGCAGACGTCGACCGCGAGCTCGTCTCGCAACCCTTTGAGCCGCGCGTCCAAGGCGCCACGACCAGGGGCGCCTACGACATCGGCGATGAAGAGGATGCGCAGGGCGCGGAGGTTACGGGACGCCGAGGCTGGCGGACGGGTACACGCGGATCGCGACGTTGTTTCCGCCGTCGGTCGCGTACTTCGCGAGGGCCTGCCGCTCGAACCGGCTGATGTCCGCCACCGTGCCGAGCTTGGAGGATCCCGCGGCGACGTTGGCGCCGACGTTGAGCGCCGGATCGACGTTGACGTTCTCGAGCGCGACGACGAGGGACGGCGCAGACGCCGGCCGGAGCTCGAGCTCCGCTCCGACGACTCGTCCCGACACGATGTGGTCTCGGATCGCGACGACGGTGCCGTCGACCGGCGAGTAGATGTCCGTCCCTGCGACGGCGCCGACGTCGAGAGTTCGGAGTGTGCCGCTCTCGAGCTGGTACCAGGAGAGGCCACGTCGTGACGAGCCGGTGATGCGGTGCCAGAGGCGTGCGAGGAGCCCTTCGTTCGCCTGGGGTCCCACTGGTTGAAGAACGAGCGCGCCGTCCGGGGCGCCATGGAAGCCGATGGCAGTCACGCCGCCCTGGGCGGCTGGCGATTGCAGGCGGAGGTTGCCGACGGTCGCGAGCACCTGGAGATCCGGCGGAGCCGAGGTCACCGGCAGGGGCGGCACGGAAGGCGCCGCCGACGAGCCGCTCTGGCCGTCGAATGCCGTAAGTGCCAGCGTGGCGACGCCGAGGACACCGACGATGACGGCCACGGCGAACCACCTAGCTCGCGCCTGCGCGCGGCGCCGATCGGCGCGAAGCCGCGCAGCGTGACGTGAGCGCGGAGTCGCCATTGCACGGACCGTAGCAAGGTGTGTCGCGAGCGAGACCGGCAGGGTGCCACGGTACGATCCGCCGCATGGCCGGCCCCGGCCCGACGATCCAGATTCCGCGGTGGATCCAACTCGTCGGACTTCCCGTTCTGCTGGTGCTTGCGTTCTTCTTCGCAAGCACGCTCGGTCACGTCCTCTTTCTCTTCCTGACAGCGGGCGTGATCGCCTTCACGTTGAATCCGCTCGTTCGCGACCTGACGCGCTTCAAGGTGCCGCGTGCGCTCTCGGTGCTGATCGTCTACATGATCTTCACTGCCGCTGTCGCTGCGCTCCTTATCGCAATCGGCGTCGTGGCGTTCGACCAGGCGCGCAACGCGGCCGAGCGGATCGACGAGTACGTCACGAATGAGGATCTGGTGACCGGGCAAACCGCTGCCGAGCTGGACATCGACAGCCTGCAGGTCTGGCTCGACGACCACGGGCTCGAGCGGGTGCAGGTTCGCGAGCAGTTCAACGAGTGGCTCGCCTCGCTGAGCGCCGGCGAGATCTCGGGGTATGCCCAGGATGCGATCTCGTTCGCGCAGGGCGCAGCTTTTTCGTTCGTCCTGCTGCTCTTCTCCCTGGTTCTCATCGTCGTCATCTCGATCTACATGCTGCTCGACATGCAACGGCTCGAGCGGTCGATCGACTCACGCTTCCCGCCACACGACGGCCCACCGCTGACGCAGAAGATCGAAGGGGCGCTTTGGGGCTATCTCAGAGGCCAGGCAATACTCTCGACCGTCATCGGGACGAGCGCCGGCGTCGGCATGTACATCCTCGGCGCGACGGGTCTCGTCGAGGGAGCCGAGGAGTACGCGCTCCTCTTCGGGTTGTGGACCGCCTTTATCGAGGTGATCCCGTACATCGGCCCGTGGCTCTCGGCCGTACCGCCCATGATCTACGCGCTCTTCGTCGACCCCGTCGGAATGATCTGGGTCGGGCTCCTCTTCCTCTTCATCTACCAGGTCGAGGGGCACGTCGTCGTCCCGAACGTGATGGCGAGCGCGCTGCGTCTGCACCCGCTCCTCGTCATCTTCGGATTGCTCGCCGGCGGCGAGCTGTACGGGATCGCAGGAGTGCTCATCGCGCTCCCGACCATGGCCGGGTTGCGCGCGATCTGGGAGTTCTTCCGGGCGCGCGTGCGCCTCGAGCGCTGGGACGAGGGCGGGCCGGACGTCCCGGTGGAGGTCGAGCTCGAGCCTCCCCGCGTCGAACCGCCTCGGGCTGCCTCCGGCTCCGGTTAGGCTGATTTTGTGCCCAGACCGGGATCCGTGAGCACGGATCCCGGTCGCGCGAAACCCCTGAAGGCGGCCGCTTCGCGGCCGCTCCGTGGTTACTGTCTCTGCCGTGTGGCAGACCATCACAGCCGAGGCTGCGGCCGAGAGCGCGCTGTGGGCGGAGGCGCTGCTCCCGGAGTCCGCGCAGGTACGCGAGCCAGTCTTCTCTCCTCTTGCGCCCACTGGGCACGCGGTCGGTCTCGAGACGATCTACGAGGGGTATCTCGTGCATTACGGTCGTTCCCGTCTGTTCTCGCCGCCCGACGCCGACTGCGCCCTGCTTCTCGGCGACTATCTGTACGCGCACGGGCTCGTCCGAGTGGCGGCGAGCGGGGACGTGGCGGCCGTCGCCGATCTCGCCGAGCTGATCTCCCTCTGCTCGCAGACGCGGGCGGAGGGGCGAAACGGTGACGGCGCTGCCTGGGCGGCGACTGCTGCATCGCTCGGCGTGGGTGACCTCGGGTCGGCCAGGGACGCTCTCAGATTGCGCCACGACTCGGGTGCGCTCGAGTCAAGGGCGCGTTCGGCGGCAGGCGACGGACTGGTCGACCGCGCACTCGCCGCGCACGCCCGGCTCGTCGGCTAGAGTCGCGCCCGATGAGCTCGCTCGCCCCGTTCCTCGCCGACGCCGCGGAAGAGGGCAAGGATGTCGTGCTGTCCATGCTCGTCGTCGGTCTCGTGTTCGTGGGCGTGGTCCTCGTCGGCGATCTCTGGAACTGGCGCGCGCACAAGCGGCGCAACAGCCGCGGCTGAGCTCCGACCAGCAGATCTTCGCCGCCGAGAGGCCCGTGGCCCGAACGGCCACTCTCGGTACGAGCGAGTCGACTGTATAACCGACGTGTGGGCACGTTTCGAGCGCAGATCGCTATCGGCGACTTGGAGCGCCGACGTTTCGAGTCGGTCGAGGCGCTCGTCGATACCGGCGCGACCTACACCGTGCTCCCGAGGTCGCTGCTCCAGGAACTGGGCATCGTCCCACACCGGATGGCGAGCTTCGTCCTGGCCGATGGGAGACGAGTCGAGCGAAGCCTCGGCAGAGCATGGATTCGATTTGAAGCCCAGGAGGAGTTCTCGCTGGTTGTCTTTGGCGACGACGCCCTGCTCGGGGCGGTTACGCTCGAAGAGTTCTGCCTTGCGCCGGATCCGGTCGCCCAGCGCCTCGTGCCGGTGCCGGCCCTGATGATGCGAATCGCTGCCTGAGCGGTCGTCGCTAGACCCAAACGGCCTCGCGTCGCATGATGCAGTCGCGATGCGGCCCGACCTTCCGACCGGCACCGTCACCTTCCTCTTCACGGACGTCGAGGGGTCGACGCGGCTGCTGCACGAGCTGGGCGCCGAGGTCTACGCGGAGGCGCTCGCCGAGCACCGGCGTCTGATCCGAGAGACATGCGCCGCAGAGAGCGGGGTCGAGGTGGACACGCAGGGCGACGCCTTCTTCTTCGCCTTCCCCACCGCACCAGGAGCGCTCGAGGCGGCGAGGGCGCTGACCCAGGCGCTCGCCCCTGGTCCGATCCAGGTCCGCGTCGGCCTGCACACCGGCACGCCGCTACTCACCGAGGAAGGCTACGTCGGTGGGGACGTCCACCGCGCTGCCCGCATCGCAGCTGCCGGGCACGGCGGACAGGTGCTCGTCTCTTCGTCCACGGCTCAGCTGGTCGAGCTCGAGCTCCGAGATCTCGGCGAGCACCGGCTCAAAGACCTCTCCGCCCCCGAGCGGATCTACCAGCTGGGAAACGGCACGTTCCCTGCGCTCAAGTCACTTTTCCGCACCAACCTGCCGATCCCCGCGACTGTCTTCCTGGGACGGGAGGCGGAGCTCGCCGAGGTGGGAGCGCTGCTCGCCCGCGAGGACGTGCGCCTGCTCACGCTCACGGGGC
Source organism: Gaiellaceae bacterium (assembly GCA_035709545.1). Lineage (GTDB taxonomy): Bacteria > Actinomycetota > Thermoleophilia > Gaiellales > Gaiellaceae > GMQP-bins7. The sequence continues at coordinate 6,110 of DASTEM010000211.1, forward strand.
CGGGCGGCACCGGCAAGACCCGCCTCGCGCTACAAGCCGTTGCGGCAGCAGCCGACGCGTACCCCGACGGCGTCTACTGGGTTCCCCTCGCTCCTCTGCGCGACAAGGAACTCGTCCTCGAGGAGGCAGCGCAGGCGGTGGGGGCAAAGGACGGCCTCGCCGAGCACATCGCGGACAAGGCCATGCTCCTTCTCCTGGACAACTTCGAGCACCTGGTCGAGGCCGCCCCGCAGCTTGCGGAGCCGCTTGCCGCGTGCCCCAACCTCTGCGTCGTGGTGACGAGCCGCGAGCCGCTCCACGTCTCGGGCGAGCAGGAGTACCCGGTCCCCCCACTCGCCGAGGAGGAGGGGGTCGCCCTCTTCCTGGCGAGGGCACGGGCGGTCAAGCCGGCCTTCCAGGCCGACGGTGCCGTAACCGAGATCTGCCGCCGCCTCGACGAGCTCCCCCTTGCGCTCGAGCTCGCCGCCGCCCGGGTCAAGGCGCTCAGCGCAGCCCAGATCCTGGAGCGACTCGAGCAGCGCCTGCCGCTGCTGACCGGCGGCGCCAGGGACCTGCCCGAGCGCCAGCGCACACTGCGCGCCACCATCGAGTGGAGCCACGATCTCCTCGACACACACGAGCAGCGTCTCTTCGCGCACCTCTCGGTCTTCCGGGGCGGCTGCACGGTCGAGGCGGCAGAGGAGGTGTGCGGCGCCCACCTCGACACCCTCCAGTCGCTCGTCGACAAGAGCCTCCTGCGGCACAACGAGGAGCGCTACTGGATGCTGGAGACGATCCGTGAGTACGCGGCCGAGCAACTCGACGCCTCGGGGGAAGCGGACGAGCTGCGCCGCCGCCACGCCGGGTTCTTCCTTGCCCTCGCCGAGGAGGCGCATCCTGAGGTGCGGCTAGTGGAGTACCGGGGCACCGGCGAAGTGGTCGACGTGCTCGAGCGAGACCACGAAAACTTCCGCGCGGCGCTCGATGTCCTCGCCGCTGCCGGCGAGACTCAGCGGGTCCTCCAGCTCGCAGGGGCGTTGGCCGAGTTCTGGTTCCGAGCCGACTACTGGACTGAGCTTCGGGTGCGGCTGCTGGAAGCGGTTCGGG
>DASTEM010000212.1:0-12171 GCA_035709545.1 Gaiellaceae bacterium
GGCGGTGACGGTGGGGACGAACAGCACGATCGCGGAGTCGACCTGCGGATCAGCGAGCAGGAGCGGAAGTGCCTCCGCGTACGTCGCCGGCGTCGCGCCGCCGAGCATGTCGACTGGATTGGCCAAGCTCGCCTCGGACGAGAGCAGCGAGGCGAGCGCTTCGCGCGTGTCACTGGTGAGATCCGGCAGCAGCAGTCCGGCCGCCTCGCAGGCGTCGGCGCAGAGAATGCCGAGACCGCCCGCGTTCGTCAGAACAACCACCTGGCGCCCCTTCGGCGCCGGCTGGCTCGACAGAAGAGCCGCGACGTCGACCAGCTCCTCGAGCGAGGTGGCACGGATGACGCCGGCCTGGTGAAAGAGCGCCTCGACCGCCGCATCGGAGCCCGCGAGCGCCGCGGTGTGCGAGCTCGCCGCACGCTGCCCCATCGCAGTGGTCCCGCTCTTGAGGGCCAGGATCGGCTTGCGCCGAGCCACTCGCCGGGCGAGCCGTCCGAAGCGACGTGGGTTCCCGAACGACTCTAGGTAGAGGAGGATGACGCCGGTGGATGGATCTTCCTCCCACCATTCGAGCAGGTCGTTCGACGAGACGTCGGCCTTGTTTCCGATCGAGACGAACGAGGAGAGGCCGAGCCCCCGCGCCTCGGCTGCCTCGAGGAGCGCTGCCCCGAGCGCACCGCTCTGGGAGGAGAACCCGATCGTCCCGCTCCGTGCCGAGCGTGCGGCGAAGGTCGCGTTCAGGCGAGAGCCGGTGACGGCGATCCCAAGACAGTTCGGGCCTATCAGCCGCGCGCCGTGAGCTCGCACGAGGGCCAGAAGCTGCTCTTGGAGCTCGCTGCCGGCCCTTCCGACCTCGGCGAAACCCGCCGAGATGACGACGATCGCCCGGACGCCCTTCCGCAGAGCCTGCTCAGCGGCCTCGAGTACCGCCCCGGACGGAAGCGAGATGACCGCGAGGTCGATCGCGTCTGGAATCTCGTCGATCGAGGTGTACGCGCGAACGCCGGCGATCGCCTCCCCGTCCCGGTTCACCGGGTATGCGGCGCCGGTGAAGTCGGCGGCCAAGATGTTCCGGAAGAGCTCGCCTCCGATTGTGCCCCGGCGGCGCGAGGCGCCGATCACCGCAACGCTGCGCGGCTCGAAGAAGGGTCGCAGCGATGCGGTCACGGCCGTGTGGTCGCGCTCCTCGACTCGTTCCTCGTAGCGCTCCGTCGTTGCGATCGGGAACTGCACCTCGAGCTCACCGCCCTCGAGCTCCCGAGTCAGCTCGAACCCGACCGCCTCGAAGACGCCGAGCATCTCTCGGTTGTTCGCCAGCACCTCGGCAATGAAGCGCTCGATTCCGACGTCTGCGGCCCGTGCAGCCAGCTGCTCGAGCAGGCGCGTGCCGATGCCGCGGCGCTGGTGGTCGTCCGCGACCGCGAAGGCGACTTCGGCGACCGCTCGGTCGCGTAGGCGCACGAAGTTCGCAGCGGCTACGACGCGCTCGCCGTCCTCGTCGGCGAATGCGCCGAGCAGCGCGCCTCGCTCCTCCCAGTCCGGCTCGAGCAGGGGCTCGACGAGTCTTGGACCGACGGAGGGGAAGCCGTGGAAGCGAAGGTACAAGCTGCGCTCGGAGAGCGACCGAAAGAACTCGAGCAGCGAGTCGGCATCGTCGCACCGTGGTGGCCGCAGCCGAAGCGTGCCGCCGTCGCGGAGGATGACGTCGACCGCGTCAGCTGTAAGCGCCGGCACCAGACGGTCTCCGCCGGGGCTCGAAGCCGCACCTGATCTGACGCACGCGCGAGAGAAGATCATCCCGCGGCAGCGTAGTGTTGAACAGCGGACTCAGGGTGACTTCACGCAGCAGGCGCATGCACGCGACGGCGCATGCAGGATCGAGCACGAGCTCGCCGTCGTCGAGCTCGGCCGCGAGTGACTCGAGCTCGTCCGCCGCAGTGACGGCGGAGGCTGCCCGCAGATCGTTCAGCCTGCCGCGGATGAGTGCAGCGAAACTCCGCCGCCTCTCCATCGTCGCCTCTCGCGCCGCAAACTCCCGCACCTCGGGGATCACGTATGCATCGCGTTCACCTGCGAGGCGATCGACAAGATCCCATCGGCGCCACAGAGCTCTCACCGCAAACGCCAAGACGGCGAAGCCGCCGACGAGGAGCGCTACTGCGAGCGCGGGGCGGATCTGGGTTGCCGCGATCGCGAGCCCAATCGCAAGCGCAGCCAGTCCAAAGTCGTCTCGCTCCTCGTCGTGCAACTCACGCAGACGGGAAGCCGCGTCGTCGACCGCTCGTGCGTACATGTCATGACGAACTCTCCAGCTCGGAATCCCATTCGGCATCGGTGCGAACCCCAAGTGCCGTCGCGGATTTTCCGCACTCGACGCTAGAAGCCGAGTCCGATTCCCAAGCCGAGCGGCAATCTCGAGGAGGCGACCTCCCGCATGCCGACAATCCCGATCGGGCGCTCTCCATCGACGACGGGAAGGTGGTGGATGTGGTGCTCGGTCATTAGGATCGCGGCCGCCCCGACAGGGAACTCGGCCGCGACGGCGATCGGATCGGCAGTCATCCACTGCCGGGCGCGGGCCTCGCTCGAGTGCACGCGACTGGCGATCGCATGCAGCATGTCGGGTGCCGTGATGATCCCGATCAGGCGGCCATACTCGGCCACGAGTGCCGAGCCGATCCCGCGCTCGAACATCCGCTCGGCGACCTCGCCGAGCGTATCCTCGGGCGCAATCACGAGCGGATCGGTGCGCATGATGTCGCCGACGGTCGAGCTCGCGTCTTCCGCCTGCGCGCTTGCGACAGCGACTTCCAGCAGGTCGTGCCTGTGGTCTATCGCCTGCGGATCGAGCTCCACCTCCACCTGCACGCCTCCCTCCGTGGGCTCGGCCGCAAGCGCGAGGTTCGACAACTCAGCGAGGAACGGGGTGAGGTGGCGTCCCGCGATCTTCGCCGGCGGCCACCACAGGAATTCCGTACTCTCGTACGAGGTCTCGGAGGCGGTGTCCACGCGCTCGCCGCGGAGGTAGTGCGGCTCGCCGCCTGTGAGGAGTAGCCCCCGAAGCACCGGCCGGAACCCGCGCTGAAGCAGGTCGACTCCCGCGGCGGCCGCGATCGCCTCAGCCGCGACTTCGGCTTGCTGTGCGGCGATACCTCCTTGCTTGATCGCGAAGTCGGTGATGTCGCCCGCTGCGTACACGTCCTCGAGGCCCGGCACGCGTCCATGGAGGTCAACGGGGATGAAGCCGTCGGATGTCTGCGGAACGCCGCCGATCTGCGGTCCATGCAGCCGAGGAAGGGCGACGACTCGGTCGGCGGGGACGATCCGGTCTGGTCCGAGGACCAGTTCGCCGTCTCGCGCCTCGATGGGATACGAACGTGCGTGCACCGCGATCCCGGCCTTGGCCAACAGTGCGCCGACAGCATCGCTCGCCTCCCGGCCGAAGATGTGTAGCGGCTCCTGCTCGGGCGTCACGATGGAGAGCTCGGCGCCGGCGACGCTCCTCCGCGAGAGCCAGGCGGCAGTCATCAGCGCAAGCTCGTAGGCAGGCAGACTCCAGGCCGCGCCGGCGGGTACGGCGAAGACCACCCTCCGAACATCGCCGGCCTCGAGCTCGCGGAGGAGTTGTTCGATCCCTTCTCGGTCGGATCCGCCGCGAAACGTGAGCGCCCCCTCGACCGCCGGCTTGGGCACCGCGCCGCAGGCGACGAGAAGCATTGAGTAGGGCATCTCGCCGTCCGGAGACGTGTGCGCCACATGACGAGCCGAATCGACCCACAGGAGGCGCCCGGGCGTGAAGCTCGCGCCGGCCTCGCGCGCGAGCTTTGCCAGCTCGAAGTGCTTTTCCTTCCCGAGTCCGAAGGGCTCGGCGACGGCGAGCGGCCGATACCTGAAGTGGGGCTCGGGAGCGAGGAGCTCCACCGTCACCCGGTCCTCGGCGAGCGACCGCAGCGCCAGTACCGCCTCCAGGGCTGCGACGCCTCCACCGGCGATGAGGACGTGTGCCCGATCTCCTCGGTCCACCGTGTCTCCCGTGGTCGCTTTGCTCTCCTTAGTGGACGATCAGCACGTCGCGGTGTGCCTTGCGCTCGACCGCTCCTGAGACGCTCTGCCCGAGCAGCCGCGCGACCAGGTTCGGCTCGCGCGTGCCGACGACGATGAGGTCGGCGTCCCGGTCCTCGGCGAGCTTCACGATCTCGCTCGCTGGGTCGCCCAACGCGAGCTCGTACTCGCCCTCGAGACCGCGATCGGCGAGGAATGCAGCCGCGTGCTCGAGCTCCTCCTTGTGCAGCTCGGGCGGGTCGGTGGGATCGATCGGGCCGCTCCGCAGCGCGACAGCTCTCCGCGCGACGCTCATGACGATCAGTTTCGCGTTGAAGGCCGCTCCCAGTTCGGCCGCTCGTTCGAGAGCCCGCTTCGCACCGTCGGTCTCGTCGTATCCGACAACAATGGTCTTCATCGTGGGCCTCCCTTGGCCGTTGGATCGTCACGATCGTCACACCCGAGAAGGACTCCGCCAACCGCGAGAACCCGGCTCGGAGCGCGGGTTTCTACTGATTCCGTCCGGCCCGAGAAGGCTGCTCGTCCCGGAAGCCGGGGTCGTCGTCACTGGTAGCGGAGCGCCTCCGCAGGAAGGATCCGCGATGCCCGAATCGCAGGCAGCAGCGTGGCTGCCAGCGCGACGGCGTAGACCACGAGGAAGATGACGAGGAAGTTCAACCACGGCACCTCGAGCGTGAGGTTCTCCCAACTCGCCTGCTTCCGCGAGTCGGCGATGATGTTCGAGGCGAGCACGAGCCCGAGGACAGTCCCGATCACGATCGCCGTCAGGGCCACGAACGACGACTCGAGCAGGAAGGTCGCCTCCACCATCCGCCGGCGGAAGCCGATGGCGCGAAGGACGCCGATCTGTTGCCGGCGCTCGACGACGGAGCGGGCGCTGATCACGCCCAGCGCCGCGACGCCCACGATCAGCCCGAGGCCCATGAACCCCTGGATTACCTGGTTGAAGGTGCGGCTGACGGCCACGGCGTCGTCGACCGCCTCCTGGACCGACTGCGCCTCGAGCCCGTTGGCGAGGAAGGCCGATTCGAGCTTCGTCGCGGCCTCTTCGGGATCGACGCCCGGGGCGGTTCGGAAGTAGTGGACGGTGGGCTCCACGCGGCCGGGGAACGCGGTCTCGAGCGTCTCTTCCGAGCTCGAAATCCCGACCATCTCCGGCGGGGCGGTGTCCTTGAGCACCCCGATCACCGTGAGCCGGAGCTGCCTGCCCGTCTGCTCGTCGACGGCCTCGATCGGAATCGGGTCGAACGTGCCGTCCTCGAAGTAGAAGCCGCTGAGCTGGAAGTCGGGAAACACGCCGAAGCCGAACTGGTCTCGGCGTGGGACGACGAAGCTGTCCACGACGGCGAGGCCCGTCCGGTCGCGGAGCGCGGTCCAGACCTCGCGCGGCGAGTCGTAGCCGCGAGCGATCGCCCCCAGGCCGAAGGTCGTGTGCTCGAGAAAGGAGCGGTCGAGGCCCCGGACGGGGTACGGCTCCGTCGGACGGCCCGCGCCGACCTGCTTCGCCTGCACGGCGAGCACGGACTGGCTGCCGACCGCGGTGAAGTCCGCCGGGTCGATGCCGGGGGCGGAGCGCAGGGCTCTTTGCATGTCGCCGATCGCGCCTTCTCCGGACGTCCCGGCCCAGACCTGGTAGCCGCCCCCGAACTCTTCGACCTTGCCGAAGGCTTTTTGGAAGGACTCCGACGAAGCCGTGCCCGTCACGAGGGTGAACACGACGAGCGTGAACATGGCGAGCGTCGTGCCGGTCCGGAAGCGGGCCTGCAGCGGGTACGCCATCGACATCCGGAGGATCGGCGTGAGCGCCCGAACCCGCCTGAGGACGCGCATCACGAGGCCGAGCAGGAGGTCGGCGTTGTAGACGATGACCCAGACTGTCCCCACGACGATCATGAGACCGGTCGCGATCCAGGTCGAGAAGTTCATAGAGAGCTCGCCGAAGATCGACTCCCACACACTCCAGGGCACCAGGAGGACGACAACCACTGCCAGGCCGCAGGCCGTGAAGGCGAGACGCTCTGGCACGCCCACGAGCCGAAGGAGCGGGACGAAGCTGACGAGCAGCAGCGAGATGCCGAGCATCAGCGGCGTGGCCGTGCCGGAGCTCGCGCCGGAGAACGCGAGGCCCAGTCCGACGAGAAGCCCGACGAGCGCGAGCACGAGCCGGCGCCGCTTCCGGGTCGAAGGAGGCTCCGGCAGGTTGCGGATCGCCGTCGCGATAGTCATGCGGCTGACCCGCCAGGCAGAGAAGGCGACGACGAGGAGCGTGAGGAGGAGGCCGATCGCGAACGCGATCAGGAGGCTGCGGACGGAGAGCGCGAACTCGATCTGGAAGCCCTCGTCGGCATCGGAGGCGCCGAACGCGCTCGCCATCACGAGCACCATGCCGAACGCGACGATCGCGCCGAGGGCGGCCCCCACGGCCGCGGCCAGGAGGTCGTAGGCGGCGCCCTCGAACGTGAACATCTCGACGAGGTGCCCACGGCGCGTGCCCACGGCGCGGGCGATGCCGAGCTCGCCGCGCCGCTCGGCGGCCAACATGACGAAGATGAGGAAGATGAGAAGGATTCCCGCCGCGATCGAGAACGTCCCGAACGTCGTGAAGAAGGCGACGAAGGCGCTGCCCGCCTCCTCGGCGTCGCCGAGGGCGTTCTGCTTCAGCGTTTCGACCTCGAGGCCGAGCTCGTCGACGGTCGGCTGCAGGACGCGGACGACCTCGTCGGACAGCACCGCGCCCGCGTACGCGTCGCCGCGGTTCGAAACGAGCACGGCGCGGATCTCGCCCGGGTGCCCGAAAAGCCGCTGCGCGGCGGCGAGCGGTACCAGCATGGCCGCATCGGCGCTCCCCGATCCCTCGAAGCCGACGACGTCGCGCACGCGGCTCGGCCGCGGCTCGGCATTGCCCGCGTACACGACGACGCGGTCACCTGCCTCAACGCGGAGCTTCTTGGCCGCCTTCCTGTTCAGGTAGACCTCCCCGGGGCCCAGATCGCCGAGCGAGAGGCGCTCGCCGCCCGAGCCGACGATGGGCGAGAACCCGTCCATGCGCGCCGGATCTGCGGCGAAGAGGATGAGGCTAGGCTCGCTCTGCCGCTGAGCGAGAGACTGGACGGCGACTTGATCCACGATCGCTCCGGTCACGCCGTCGACGAGCCCTGAGCCGCGCACGGCGGACTCAATCCGCTCCACCGTGCTCTCGGGCAACCAGCCCGTCCCGGTCGCGGAGCCGAACGCGCCCGGGATGTCGTCGACGGCGCCCTTCGGAGCGACGGTCTCATCCGTCGCGCCGAGCTGCTCGACCGCGGTCGCACGGATCGTGTGGTTCATCGTGTCGCCGGTGACGAGCGCGGCGGCGATGATCGTCGTGCCGAGCATCAGCCCGACGACGATGAGCGCGCTCCGGCCACCGCGCCGCGTGACGCTGCGAAGAGCGAGCTTGACGAGAATCGGGTTCCGGAGCGCGAAGAAGGCAAGCACCGACCCAGCCACGCCGAGCGCGATCGCAAGGATCACGAGCAGCGTATCGATCGGGATGCCGAAGAGCTCGTTCATGGCTACCGCAGCGCAGCGTCGGGCAGTTCTGCCAGGACGACCTCGTACTGCTCCCGGCCGGGCGGTGAGCGGAAGAGCGTGACGTACTGCTCGAGCGCCTCCGTTGCGAACCCTGCCGCGGCAGTGGCTTCCTCCTCCGTGTCCCAGAAGCTGACGATCATCCCCTTCCCGTCCGGAGTCGCGAGCACGAGCACGCCGTCGTAGCCCTCCTGCTCGCGAAGCCCTGGAAGCACGTGCTCCTCGAAGAGATGCGTGGCCTCGCCGACAGTGGCCCGCATCGTGTCAATTTCAAGCAGCGTGACCCGCGAGTACATGTGGAACCTCCAGTCGTTGCTCCTCGACGACTTGCCCGTCGAGCATGCGGACGATGCGGTCGGTCTTACGGCCGACCGCGATGTCGTGCGTGACGATCAGGAACGTCAGCCCGCGCTCCATGTTGAGCCGGCGCATGAGCTCGACGATCTCGGTCGCGTTTTCCGAGTCGAGGTCGCCGGTGGGCTCGTCCGCCCAGACGATCGCCGGGTCGTTGACGAGCGACCGCGCAATCGTCGCGCGCTGGCGCTCTCCGCCCGAGAGGGCATCGGGAACGTGGTTTCCGCGATCGGCCAGACCGACGAGGTCGAGTGCAGCGGTCGCTCGCCGCCGCGCCTCGTCACCCTCGACCCTCGCGACGAGCAGCGGCAGCTCGACGTTCTCCACCGCGGTCAAGACGGGGATCAGGTTGTAGAACTGGAAGATGAAACCCATTCGCCGCGCGCGGTAATCCGTGCGTTCGCGGTCGGACATCTCCGACAGCGAGGTCCCCTCGATCAGCACCTCGCCGCCGTCGGTCGCGTCGAGGCCGGAGAGACAGTTGAGCAGCGTCGTCTTGCCGCAGCCGCTCGGCCCCATGATCGCGACCATCTCGCCACGCGCAAGCTCGAGATCGACTCCGCGCAGCGCATCCACCTGAACCGCTCCAGTGTCGTACGTCTTCCGGACCGAGCGCGCGTCGACAATTGGTGCGACGCTTGCCGCCGACAGGGGGGCAGCGTACTGGGCGCGCGATTCGACCACCATTCGGGCCCTCCTCTCGCTGTACCTCGTCGAGCGTCACGCGCCGGACGATGAGAGGCATCAGCGAGCCACCTGACTGAGATGTGGCGAACTACGTAGCTGTGGAGCTACGGCGGCGCGGATGCGCTTGCCGGCCGTTCGTTGCGTCGCGCCCGGCAAGGTGAGCATCACGGCGTTCGAGCGGTAACAGCCGGTCCGCGGTACACCGTAGTTGTCACGGTCGGAGTAACGCGAACTCCCGGATGTGCCGTCGGCGGTACGGGCATACCGTCGTTGCTGAAGGGAGGCGCTATGAAGGCTCCAGCTCTAGCTTTGGCCGCGCTGGCATCGATGCTCGTCGCGGTGCCGGCCTCGTCGCAGGGCGGCGCCGAGGTCAGAGCATCGACGACGACACCGCCGCCTTCGTCCGAGTTCCTGCCGCGAGGCGCATTTGGACCGCGCCAGACCGTTTTCTTCGGATACGTGAAGTCGCTGACGCGCAGCGGCGGGCGGTACGTGGCGCGAGTGGATCCGGCGCTCGTCCTGAGCGGGATCACCGCGACTCGCGCGGCCGTCGAGGACAAGGTCATTCCCCCGGGTGGATTCGTGCCGAACGACTTCTACAACCTGAACGAGAGCAAGCGCGCGTATGCGTATCGCGTTCCGGCGAATGCACACGTCACCGTGCTCGACAACCCGGGCACGGGGCCACGTTCCGTCGTCATCCCCGTCTCCGAGCTCGCGCAGGTCGTCAGAGGCAAGAATCCCGAGAGGCGTCCGGGGCTCTGGGGACCCGCGTCCGGCTTCTGGATCCGGACGGCAGGGGATAGAGCGCTGGCGTTCGATCAGGCCTACAGGCCGTAGCGAGCTCGTGCCGCCGCTATCGGCTGAGGGCTGCTCCGATGTGGCGCACGTGGGTGGGGGTGACGGCCTTGTACGCGTGCGCCTCGAGCGCGAGCAGCCCCACCTGAGGCGGCCTCGAGGTACGTGCGTTCTCTTGATCTCCGCCTCCGCCGGCTCGCCGCGACGCAGAAGGGCGTTTCCGCCCAAAGCGACGAGGAGTCTCAGGCCGCGAGTCCTCCGTTGCCGAATCCGCGCGTGAGGGCGACGAGGAGCGCTTCCTCCGTCGGCAGCCGGTTCGCCGACTGTTGCCAGACGACCGACTGCGGCCCGTCGATGACCTCGGCCAACACCTCTTCACCGCGGTGTGCAGGAAGGCAGTGGAGGAAGACCGCGTCCGGCTTTGCGAGCGCCATCAGCTCGTCTGTCACCTGGAACGGCGCGAGCACGGCCATACGTTCCTGACGCTCGGTCTCTTCGCCCATCGACGCCCAGACGTCCGCGTATACCGCGTCGGCGCCCTCGACCGCGAGGACGGGGTCGTGGACGAGGGCGAGCTCGGCGCCGCTCTCGCTCGCCGCACGGCGCGCGGCGGCCAGGATCAGCTCGTCCGGTGGGTATTGCGGAGGACAGGCGATCGTGACCCCCAGGCCGGCAAGCGCACCCGCCTCGAGCAGCGAGTGGGCGACGTTGTCGCCGCCGTCGCCGACGAACGCGAGCCGCCGTCCCGCGAAGTCGCCGAACATCTCCTCGATCGTGAGCAGGTCCGCGAGCGCCTGGCACGGGTGATGCTCGTCGGACAGGGCGTTGACGACCGGCACCGTCGCCCAGCGGGCGAGCTCGTCGACGGTCCGCTGAGAGAACGTACGGATGACGATCGCCGCGCAGTAGCCCGACAGCGAGCGGGCCGTGTCGGCGATCGACTCTCCACGTCCGAGCTGCAGCTCCTGTGGCGAGAGAGCGACCGGGGTGGCTCCCAGCCGCGCGATCGCCGCCGCGAACGAGACCCGCGTCCGTGTCGACGGCTTCTCGAAAATGCACGCGATCGCCTGACCGCGGAGCAGATCCCCGCTGCGAGAAGGTTCCGCCTTCATCGCCCGTGCGAGGTCGAGGAGCGCGCGGAGCTCCTCCGGCGTCAGGTCAAGCACGCGCGTAAAGCTGCCTTGTTGCGCAGCACCGGCGCCGTCCCCCGCAGTAGAGCCGGTCAGTGTGCTGGCCACGCCCCTTACCCCGTCCCGACCGTCTCGCGACGCAGCGACTGTGCCTGGGCAACGATCGGTGCCAGCGTCTCGGCGACGGTCGGCTCTCCGACCTCCTCGAGCTCGTAGCGGACGTGCCGGATCGGGTGGCGTGACTGGATCAGCCGTCCCAGGTCGATCGGCGTTCCGGTGACAACGACGTCGCAGTCCGCCGCGTTGACCGTCTGCTCGAGCTCGTGCAGCTGCTCTTCCGAGTAGCCCATGGCGGGTATCGCGCTTGTGAGCTGAGGCCACTGCGAAAAGACGGCTCGCAGTGAACCGACGGCGTACGGACGGGGATCGACGATCTTGCCTGCGCCTGCGTTTCGCGCGGCAACCAAGCCGGCTCCGAACGGCATCTCGCCGTGGGTCAGGGTCGGCCCGTCGTCGATCACCAGAACGAGCTTGCCGTGCAGGTCGGGCCCGGCCTCGAGCCTGGGCGGGGACTTGGCGAACACGACAGTTGCCATCGGGTTGACCGACTCGACGTTGACGAGCACCTGCTCGACGTCGTGTGCCTCGGCCGAGTCGACCTTGTTGATGACGATGACATCCGCCATTCGCACGTTCGTCTCACCTGGGTGGTAGAGAAGCTCGTGTCCCGGCCTGAGCGCGTCGGCGACGACGATCAGCAAATCGGGCGCGAAGAACGGGAAGTCGTTGTTCCCGCCGTCCCAGATGAGGACGTCGGCCTCGTCTTCCGCCTGCCTGAGGATCGCCTCGTAGTCGACGCCCGCGTACATGATCATGCCCATCCGGACGGGCTCCTCGTACTCTTCGCGCTCTTCGATAGTTGGGTCTGAGGCGTCGATCTCCTCGAGCGTCTCGAAGCGCTGCACGCGCATCGCCTCGAGGTCGCCGTAGGGCATCGGGTGCCGCACGAGCGCCACCTGCAGGCCGGCGTCGAGCAAGATCTTGCCCACCTTGCGACTGGTCTGGCTCTTGCCGGACCCAGTTCGCGTCGCGCATACGGCCACCACGGGCTTGGCGGAGCCGAGCATCGTGGCGTCCGGTCCGAGCAAGCGGAAGTCCGCCCCCGCGGCAAGCGCGATCGACGCCTTGTGCATGACTGCCTCGTGCTTGAGATCGGAGTAGGCGAGAACGACGTCGTCGACGCCGTGCTCGCGGATGAGCTGCGTCAGCTCCGCTTCGGGTCGGATCGGGATTCCCTGCGGGTACCGCTCGCCCGCCAATGTGGGCGGGTAGACGCGGTCCGCGATACCCGGAATCTGCGTCGCGGTGAAGGCGACGACCTCGGTACCGGGATCGTTCCGATAGACGACGTTGAAGTTGTGGAAGTCGCGCCCTCCGGCTCCCATGATGATGATCTTGCGCATCACAGTCTCCTTTCGGGCTCCTTCTCAGCTTCCCGTGCAGGCTGAATTGACCAGGAAGTAGCGCTCGATCGGGATGCCCTGACGCCTAAGGCTCCTACGCCGAACATGGA
>DASTEM010000213.1:0-4625 GCA_035709545.1 Gaiellaceae bacterium
GACCGCCACCTGGGACGGCAGCGCGGGCTTGTCGCCTGCCTGTGCGATCGACTTGACGATGACCGTGCCGTTCGGGTACTTCGAGCCGACCTTCTTCTTGCTCGCGTAGACGTTCTTGAGCCCGTTGTGAGCCCCGCGTCCCAGTGGTGTGCCGCGCGTCGGCTTCTTGTTCAGCTTGGGCCACTTCTGGTAGCCGTTCGTGTACGACGGTAGTCCGGTCGCACTGGTCGAGGCCACGGCCACGACGACGACAGACGCGGCCAGGGCGACGACGGCCACGATTGCCACGATTCTCCGGCGCACGCCTCGATCATGACGCACCCCGGGGCCGGAAGGAAGAGGATCGTGCGTGAAGCATTTCTTAACTACGCGCGCACGCAGGTCCGCCGCGCGCGCCCCACGGGGTTGCGCAGCACACCCCGATCGGGCAAGACTCTTCATCGACAAGGAGGTGCGGGTGAGCTCGGAGATCGCGACCAGCATCCCGGAACGAAGGGAACGCCGCCGGCGGCGGATAGCGCGTGAGCAGCCGCGAGTGCTCATGGTGCAGCTGCTCGGGCCGCTCACGATGATCGCAGGCATGGTCTGGGCGGTCGCCCAGCCGTACCGCATCGTGTTTCTCGATCCGGGCGGGAAGGGGCTCTACGACTACCTCTTCCAGCCCCCGCTCCTGGTCGTCATCGTCGGGCTTGTGTACGCGGTCGGTGTCGCGCCGGGGCTCGTCGAGGACCTCGAAGCCGAGGAACATGATCCCGCGACCTGAGATCGCTCACTGGCTGGCCGCGGCCGTGGCACTGTTGCTCGGGCTCATCCTGCTGTCCGAGATCGTTGTCGGGACGCGCGTGTTCCGCCGGCGAGCGTGGCGCGCGTATCTCTTTCCGTCGCTGGCTCTCGGGTCGGGAGCCTTCCTCCTGCTCATCACCATCTTCTCGACGTTCTCCACGATGCACCTCGTCGCGCACGCGCTCTGGGCTGAGGCCGCGATGATCGCTGGGGGAGTTCAGCTCGCGGTCGTGCGCGGAAAGCTCTCGAGCGCGCACTGGTCGCTCGTCACGGCGGGCGCCCTGCTCGTCTGTGGAGCCGCGTTCCTCGTGCACGAACCCAACCCGTGGCTGTTCTCGCGCTCGGCCTTCCTCCACCACGTGATCGGCTGGATGCTCGTCGCGGCGGCGGCCTTCCCGCTCGGACAGGCGTTGCGGCCACGCTGGGTTCTGTGGCCGGCCGGTTTTGCGCTGACGTGGATCGTGCTCGCTCTGCTCCTCTTCGCGGACCGCGATACGGCACCGATCTTCGGCCGGTTCGGGGGCGCGGGATGACGCGGCGTCTAATCGTCGCCGGTGTTCTGCTCGGAGTCGCGCTCGTCGCTCCAGGCCGAGCGGCCGCGCACGTCTCACTGCTGAGCGCGACTCCGGAAGTGCAGTCGTCGCTCGACGCCGCTCCTACTCAGATCCTGCTCCGCTTCACCGAGCCGGTCGCGATCTCGCCCTCCGCGATCCGCGTCCTGGCGGCCGACGGCACGGTCTTGTCGGGAGTTGCGCGAGCAGCCTTGGGAGACCTCGTCGTGATCGCTCCCGTATCGGGGCTCGTGCAAGGCTCCGCGTACACCGTCCGCTGGCGCGTGAGCGGGCAGGACGGACACTCTCCGTCTGGCGTCTTTAACTTCGGCGTAGGCGTCCCCGCCCCGCCTCCGACCGAGGCCGTCGGGGCCAAGGCTACGACCTGGAAGGACGATCTCGCGCGCTGGGCGCTCTTCGCGTCGCTCGCGCTCGTCATCGGGCCGCTCGTCCTTCGGCTGATCGTGCTCCGAGGCGCCGTCCCGCAGCCTCTCGAGCGCCGGTTCCACCTCGTGCCTACGTTCGCGGCCTTTGCGATCCTCAACGTCGGCATCGCGGCATTCGTCCTGCGCGCGTCCAATGCCTTGCAGCTTCCGCTTCCGGACCTCCTCTACGGCGACCTCCAACCGTTTGCGGAGAAGACCCGCTTCGGGATCGCGTTCCTCGCACTGACGCTCGGGTTCGGCGTCGTCGCAACGCTGCTGGTCTTCGCCTGGGTCGCGGACTTGCACAGGCTCCGTCTGCCGGCGCTCGCACTCTCGGTGGTTCTCGCCTCGGGTATCTCGCTCTCGAGTCACCAGGCGACGCTGCCGAACTCGAGCAAGGCATCCGAGCTCGCCGACTGGCTTCACCTCGTGTCTGCGGCGGTCTGGGTTGGCGGCCTGGTCGCCCTCGCCTTCCTCGTCTGGCCGAGTGCTCCTGCCCTACGCGCCCGGGCCTTTCTCGGATTCGCGCGGCTCGCCGTCGGCCTCGTCGGCGTGATGGTTCTCGCCGGGGCGTATCTCGCGCTGGTTCGCCTCCCCGCGCTCTCCGATCTCTGGGAGTCGGAGTACGGGCGCTTGCTCCTCGTGAAGCTTGCGATTGTGGCGCTTGCTCTTGCCTGGGGTGCGCTGCACCACTTCGTGGTTCGTCCGCGGCTCGCGGCGGGCGAGCAGCCGCGCGTTCGGCCGAGCCTCGTCGGAGAGACGTTCGTCGCCCTCGCCGTCCTGCTCCTGGCCGCCGTGCTCACGAACGCCTCGCCACCCGAGACGACGACGACGACCACGACGTCTGCCCAGCCGTCGCGGTAGAACGCGTCGATGGGAATGGGGCACGACCACGGAGCGCTGTCGGTACACCGCCGGGCGCTCGCCTCGGCGCTCGCGCTCACCGCGTCGTTCACGGTCGTCGAGATCGTCGGCGGGTTTCTCACCGGAAGCCTGGCCGTCCTCGCGGACGCCGTGCACATGCTCTCGGACAACGTCTCCCTGGCCCTCGCGCTGGCGGCAGTCTGGCTCGCTGCGAGACCCGCGCGGGCAGAGCGAACGTACGGTTACAAACGTGCCGAGGTGCTCGCGGCGCTCGCGAACGGGGTCACACTCGTCGCGCTCGCGATCTGGATCTTCGTCGAGGCAATCCGTCGCCTCGAAAGCCCGCAAACGCTGCTCGCCGGATGGATGCTGGCAATCGCGATCGTTGGCATCGGCGTCAACCTCGCCGCCGGGGCGATGCTCCAGCGGGCGCGCGCGGGAAGCATCAACGTCGAGGCCGCGTTTCGACATGTCGTCGCAGATCTGCTCGGCTCGTTCGGAGTGGCGGTCGCGGCCGTGATCGTCCTCGCGACGGGCTGGCTCCGCGCAGATGCCCTAGTGAGCATCGCGATCGGCGTGCTCATCCTCGCGAGCTCGTGGTCGATCCTGCGCGATGCGACGGCAATCCTCCTCGAGGCGGCGCCCAAGGGAATCGAGGTGCAGTCCGTAGGCCGGCGCCTCGCGAACGCGCCAGGTGTGGTCGAGGTCCACGACCTCCACATCTGGACGATCACCTCGGGCTTTCCGGCGCTCTCGGCCCACGTGCTCGTCGGCCGGGACGAGGACTGCCATCAGCGCCGCCGTGAGCTCGAAAGCCTTCTCGGACACGAGTTCGGGATCGCGCACACGACCTTGCAGGTCGACCACGTCGGGGACGCCGGCCTCGTCGAGCTCGGTCGGTTCTAGGGCACGAGCACGGCTGCGCCGCGCAGCGCTCCCCTCCGAAGCCGGTCGAGCGCCACGTTCGCGTCCGCGAGCGCGAACGTCTCGACCTCTGTGCGCACCGGCACGGTCGGCGCGATCGCGAGGAACTCGTCGCCGTCAGCTCTCGTCAGGTTCGCGAC
Organism: Gaiellaceae bacterium; assembly: GCA_035709545.1. Taxonomy (GTDB): domain Bacteria; phylum Actinomycetota; class Thermoleophilia; order Gaiellales; family Gaiellaceae; genus GMQP-bins7. The sequence continues at coordinate 3,688 of DASTEM010000213.1, forward strand.
CGACCGGATGACCCGCTCGCCCCAGAGAAGCTCGTACGGGAACGAGGGGATGTCGCTCATGTGGATGCCGGCGCAGACGACCGACCCGCCCTTGCGGACATGGCCGAGCGCCGCCGGAACGAGCTCGCCCACGGGCGCGAACACGATCACGGCGTCGAGCTCGTCCGGCGGACCCGTGAGTGCGTCTCCCGCCCAGACCGCGCCGAGCGACTGCGCGAACGTCTGCGTCTCCTCGTCGCCGGCGCGGGTGCCCGCATAGACGTGCCGACCCTGCGCGACCGCAACCTGGCAGACGATGTGCGCGGACGCGCCGAATCCGTATAGACCGATGCGCTCGGCGTCGCCTGTGAGACGGAGGGACCGGTACCCGATGAGGCCCGCGCAGAGGAGCGGAGCCGCGTGCTCGTTCGGGTAGGCGTCCGGGATGGAGAAGCAATAGCGCTCGTCGGCGACGGCGAGCTCGGCGTAGCCGCCGTCCGAGTCATAGCCCGTGAAGCGCGCGCGGTCGCAGAGATTCTCGTCGCCGGCCAGGCAGAAACGGCACTCTCCGCAGGTCCAGCCGAGCCACGGCACGCCAACCCGGGAACCGGCCGGGGTGCGAGCGCCTTCGAGCACCTCGCCCACGATCTGGTGGCCGAGGACGAGCGGGAGCCTGGACTGCGCGAGGTCGCCGTCGACGATGTGGAGGTCTGTCCGACACACGCCGCAAGCGAGGACGCGAAGAAGCAGCTGTCCCTGAACCGGCTGCGGGTCGGGAAGCTGCGCGAGCCGGAGCGGCGTGTGCGGCCCGTCGAGCACCATCGCTCTCATCCTTCCGACAACACTAGTGCGGCCCATAGTCTCTCGACAGAGATGGCCGACGTGCATGACCACGAGCGCGAGCACGTTCATGGCGCTCACGAGCACGTCCTAGGGCACGGACATTCGCACGGTCTCGT
>DASTEM010000214.1:0-3834 GCA_035709545.1 Gaiellaceae bacterium
GTACAACGCGAACACTCCGCTGACGACTGCCGAGACCGCTTCCGTGTTCGGCGAGGCCCTCACCTTCAAGCGGCTGCTCGCGATCGAGGATGACCCTGGCCGAAGGCTCAACCTTCTCGCGGGGCGCATCGAGGACTCGATTGCGACCGTCTTCCGGCAGATCGCCTTGAACCGCTTCGAGGACGTCGTGCACACGTGGCGCCGTGAGGAGGGCGAGCTTTCGATGGAGAAGCTCGAGGAGCTCTGGCTCGCGACGCAGACCCAGATGTTCGATGACTCGGTCGACGTCGAGGGCTACGGCTCGTGGTGGAGCTACATCCCGCACTTCATGGGGTCGCCGGGCTACGTGTACGCGTACGCGTACGGCTTTCTGTTCGCGCTCTCGATCTTCCGGAAGTACGAGCTCGAAGGCGATGCGATGGTGGAGCCGTACCTCGATGTCTTGCGGGCGGGGGGGTCGAAGCGACCGGAGGAGCTCGCGGAGATCGTGGGGCTGGATCTTGCCGACCCGGGCATCTGGGAGAGCGGGATCGACGCGCTCGCTGTAGAGCTCGACGAGGCCGAGGCGCTCGCAGCGGACATCGGCTTGGGCTCGTAGGGGCGACATATCGCTCGCCCCTACTACCTTTCGACGGCGTCAACAAGACGAAGGCTCGCCTGAGTTCCTGGCGACAGACTCGTCCCGGCGCTACGCTCGCGCCTGACAGGCAGGAATCGGAGAGGGAACAAGGAGGAGTACGTGCGAAAGCTCACAACCTCTGCGGTCGTCCTAGTTGCGGCGCTCGCCTTTACGGTGCCCGGCGCGCTTGGCGGTGCGGGCCAGACGCCCGGCGTGACAGCCAAGACGATCACGATCGGCGGGACGTTCCCGCTCACCGGGCCGGCGGCGGCGTACGCCCAGATCCCGTCCGGAATGAAGGCCTACTTCAGCTACATCAACGCCCGCCGGGGCCCGGACGGTAAGCGCGGCGTGCTGGGCCGACAGATCATCTGGAAGTTCTACGACGACGGCTTCAATCCCGCGAATACCGCCCAGCTGACCCGCAGGCTCGTCGAGCAGGACAAGGTATTCGCGACGGTCGGCCAGCTCGGGACCGAGCCGAACCTCGCGGTTCGCGCTTATCTCAACCAGCAGAAGGTGCCGCATACGCTCGTCTCGACGGGTGCGTCGTACTGGGGGACCCAGTACAAGGAGTTCCCGTGGACAATCGGCTGGCAGCCCGACTACATCGCGGAGGGTCGCCTCTACGGCCTCCATATCAAGGCGAACCAGGCCGGCAAGAAGATCGCTGTCGTCTACCAGAACGACGACTACGGAAAGGACTACCTCTACGGGCTGCGTGCGGCGCTCGGCAAGGCCTACTCCGACGCGAACATCGTGGCCCAGGAGGCGGTCGAGACGACGGCCACATCGGTCGCGAGTCAGATGATCCGCGTCAGGGCGAGCGGTGCAGCCGTGCTCGTGATCTTCCAGATCCCGACGCCCACGGTGCGGACCATTGCCACAGGCAAGGCCATTGGCTACGACCCCGAGCAGATCTACATGAACTCGGTCTCGGCGTTTCGAGTGCCCATGAACGCCGCGGTCGCCTCGGCAGGAGCCCCTTATGTCAACGGGATCGTGTCCGTCGCCTACCTCAAGGACCCGGAACAGGCGAAGTGGGCAAACGACGCCGCCATGAAGGAGTACCGGGCGATCCTGGCCAAGTATCTGCCCGGCGCGAACCCGAACGACGCCCAGATCTACTACGGGGTCGCAAAGGCGGAGACGTTCGTGCAAGCGCTCTACAAGGCCGGCAAGAACCCGACGCGCGCGGGTCTCATGGCGGCGCTTTTGAGCCTGAACTCGACGAACAAGTTCGCGCTCCCGGGCGTCATCCAGAAGACCAGCAAGACCGATCACTGGGTCATCAGCCAGATGCAGCTTCAGCGCTTCAACGCGAACACGGGCATCTGGGCGCCCTTCGGCGCACTCATCGACGGCCGCCCCGGGCGACCGTAACCCTTCCGCCTCTCGTGGGGGCCGGGATCTCTCCGGCCCCCACGTCTGACCGCACTGTGAGACACGGCTGACAGAGCGACTCTGCGCGACGGGCTCGGTGCCGGCTCAGGCGCCGCAGCGCTAGGGCCGATACTCCGGTATCCGCTGGCGTTCCCTCAACACGGTGGGGACGGCCACCGCCGCCGCCCTGACCGTCGTGACGCTCGCCTTCGCGAGCGGTGGCTACCCCCCGGCCGACCACGGCGTGCTCATCCTCGCCTTCGCGCTGGTCGTCCTCGTCGTCGCTCTCGTCGCCGACGAGGTCGCGGTCGATCGGCGGTCGGTTGCGCTCGTCGGAGGACTCTTCGCGCTCGCGCTCTGGAACCTCGGGTCGGTCGTATGGTCACCCGCGGCGGCATGGCCAGTGCTGGAAGCGGAGCGCGGGCTGCTGTACGGAGTGTCAGCGGCGGCGTTCGTGCTCGTCGTGAAACGCCAGCTCGTTGCGTCGCTCGTCACCGGTATCGTCGCCGGAGCGACCGCCGTCTCGCTGTACGCGCTCGCGACGCGGCTCTTTCCGGGGCATGTCGGCGGGCCGTACGACCCGGCGAGCGGATACCAGCTCTCGGCGCCGATCGGGTACTGGAACGCGCTGGGGCTGCTCCTCGTTTTCGGTGTTCTGCTCGGTGCGGGGCTCGGCCTGCGCGGGAGCTCGAGGCAGCGCGTGCTCGCGGGCGCCGCGCTCGTTCCGCTCACCGTCGGGCTCTACTTCACGTTCAGCCGGGGGGCGCTGCTCGCTCTCGTCGGCGGGCTCTGCGTGCTCATCGTGCTCGAGCGACCGGCTGCAGCGGGGTTCCCTTATCTGGCGTTTGCTCCGGCTCTCGGCGTCATCCTCGCGTCGAGCGCGCCTGCGCTCACGAAGGTGGGCGAGCCCCTCGAGGTCGCGCAGGCTCAGGGGCAGCGCCTGGCCTGGCAGCTCGCCGTTGTGACGTGCATCGGCGGATTCGTCGGGTGGATGTCTCCCCGCGTCGCTACGCGAGTTCGGATCCCTCTCCCCGGCGGAAGGCTCATTGCTCTCGCTGCGCTGACCTCGGTGTCGGCGCTTGCGCTTGCAGCGTTCATCCGAGAAGGTGGTCCTGGCGCGGCCGCGGATCGTGTGCTCGAGGCCTTCAGGCAGGAGCCTCCAGCGGCCTCGGGAACGCTCGACCGGCGGCTCCTCTCCGTCTCGGGTCACGGGCGAGCCGACTACTGGCAGGTTGCTGTCCGGATGGTCGGGCGCGCGCCTTTGCTCGGCGATGGAGCCGGGAGCTTCGAGCGCCGATGGACCGAGGAGCGGCCTGCTCCGAACAACGCACGCGACGCGCACAACCTCTATCTGGAGACGCTCGCCGAGCTGGGCCCTCTCGGTCTGGCGCTCCTGGTCGTCGCGCTTGGGGCGCCGTTGTCGGGACTCGGTCGCGCTCGCCGTGCGCCGCTCGCCAGCGCCGCGGCCGCGGCGTACGCAGCGTTCCTCGTACACGCTGCGGTCGACTGGGATTGGGAGCTGCCGGTTCTCGTTCTCCCCGCCCTCGCGTGCGCGGCGGTTCTCGTTGCTGAGGCACGAGTTGGGCCGGCCATCTCGCTCACGGCGGCGCGTCGAGCGGTGGGGGTAACGGTTGCCGCTACGGCGATTGCCGTCGCGCTCGTCGCACACGTCGGAAACCGTGCGCTCGCCGAGGGCGTTGTCGCGCTCGAGCATGGTGACACGACCGGCGCCGCCGCGGCGGCCCGCCGCGCGAAGCTGTGGGCGCCGTGGTCACACGAGCCCTGGCAGCTTCTGGGTGAGGCGCAACTCGCCGCGCGTAATGACGAGGCCG
>DASTEM010000215.1:0-2304 GCA_035709545.1 Gaiellaceae bacterium
ATTGGTCGTCGGGCTGCTTGCGGAGCTCTTTGACCCTGGAGCGCCGCTTCTTTTCTGACAGACGCCGCTCCCGCGCTCCTGCGGATGGAGCGGTGGGGCGCCGTTGTCTCGGCACGGCGAGCGCAGCGTGCAGCTTCTCGACCAGCCGCTCGACCGCCAGATCTCGATTGCGGGACTGACTACGCTCGTCCTGGGCCACTGCCCGAAGAACGGAGCCGGCTCGAGCGATCACGCGCCGTTTCTGCAGCTCAGACAGCGCGGTCGAAGCCTCGACATCGAACGAGGCCTCCACTCGCGTGGACGACTTCTGAGCGTGCTGTCCACCCGGGCCGCTCGACCGCGAGACACGCATCTCGATCTCGGAAAGCGGCAGGGAAACGGAGCGCGATACCCGAATAGACTCAGGCGCCATGGCCTGCATTCTGCTCGACATAGACGGTGTGCTTCACGTGTCGGGCGACCCGATTCCAGGCGCCGTCGACGCCGTGGCTGAGCTCCGTCGGGCGGGGCACTCTCTCCGCTTCGTGAGCAACAACTCGACCCGGCCTCGCGCTCGTTTGGCACAGGAGCTGCGCGGAATGGGCTTCGCGCTCGAAGACGGCGAGCTGCAGACCACACCAGGCGCCGCTGCCCGGGAGCTCGCAGGGAAGCGCGTCCTGGCACTCGTCATGGCAACGGTCGTTCCGGATCTCGAGGCGCTCGAGCTCGTCGGGCACGACGCCGAGGCGGTGCTCATCGGCGGTTGTGACGAGACCCTCGAGCCGAATCAGGTGTTCAGCTATATGAATCTGGCTCGAGCGTTCGAGGAGATCCAGATGGGCGCGTCGTTCTTCTGCCTCCACAAGAACAAGTGGTGGCAGACGAGCCGCGGCCCGATGCTCGACAGCGGTGCGTTCGTCGCCGGCCTCGAGTATGCGACGGGTGTCGAGGCCACTGTCCTCGGAAAGCCGAGCCCCTCGTACTTCGCGGCCGCGCTCGATGCGCTCGACGCCGAGCCGGAGCGAACCTGGCTCGTGACCGACGACGTCGACGCCGACGTCCGCGCCGCGCGCCTCTTCGGGATGAGAACCGCCCTCGTCAGAACGGGGAAGTTCCGCCCGGAGATGCTCGAGACCGCGGATCCTGCGCCTGACATCGTCGTCTCGTCCGTCGCGCACTTTCCGACGCTGCTCGAGCAGGACATGACCGGCGACTGGACGGCATGAAGGTCGGCGTCGACATGATCGAGATCGACCGGGTCCGCCGGGCGCTCGAGCGGCCGAGCTTTCGCGAACGCTGCTTTACCGAAGCCGAGCGAGCCTACTGCGATTCCCGCGCCCATCCAGCGCAGAGCTACGCGGCTCGCTTCGCGGGGAAGGAGGCCGTCGGGAAAGCGCTCGGATGCGGCGTGCGCTTCACGGGGAAGGAGATCGAGATCGTCGGGCGGCCGAAGCCGGCCGTTCGCTTGTCCGGCCGGACGGCTGCGTTCGCCGAGCGTGTGCAGGCTGGTCCGATCGACCTCTCGATGACGCACTCCCGTGAGATCGCCGCAGCGATCGCGGTCGTCTCGCCGCGCGAGTAGACACGGTGTCTGACACCACCCCACGGAACGATGCGGGTTTGGAGGGCGCTGGTGTCAGACACCGCCTATTCGAGCCGCTCTACACCGCCGAGGAGATGCGCGCGGCCGAAGAGCGGTATCCCGCATATCCCGACTCGATTCCCGAGCTGATGGAGCGGGCGGGGGCGGCTGTCGCGCGCGAAGCCATGCTTGCCTTCCCTGCCGCGCGGAGCTTTGCCTGCGTGTGCGGAGGTGGCTCGAACGGGGGCGACGGGCGGGTCGCGGCACGCGTCCTGCGCGAGGCCGGGCTTGTGGCCGACGAGACCACCGAGCCGGAGGGCTACGACGTCGTCGTCGACGCGCTCTTCGGCACCGGATTCCACGGGGCTATACGCCAAGAGGCCGCGGAGCTCATCGCTCGCATGAACGCAGCCTCGGCGCCCGTGGTCGCGGTCGATCTCCCGTCCGGCGTGGATGCGTCCACCGGGGAGATCGCCGGCGCGGTTGTCGACGCCGACCTCACCGTCACTTTCCATGCTCCGAAGATGGGGCTGACCGTCGCGCCCGGCCGCTTCCATGCGGGACGAGTCGTCGTCGCCGACATCGGGCTCGAGGCGACGCCGACTATGCATCGACGCGCCACAGCAGCGCTCCTCTCGATCGTCCCCCACCGCGGAGCACGCGACACGAAATACACGTCCGGCAGCGTTCTCGTCGTCGGTGGGCAACCGGGAATGACCGGCGCCGCGTCCCTTACCGCCATG